>DATNBT010000384.1:0-2524 GCA_035571855.1 Vicinamibacterales bacterium | reverse complement strand
CCGTACTGATTGCGCTTCAGGCCGTCGTCCTTGCGGTTGCCGTTCACGTCCTTCGAAGCGAACGGATCGGTCGCGTTCAACGAGTGGTGCCGGAAGAACTCGAACAGGTCGCCGCGGTACGAGTTGCTGCCCGACTTCGTGATGACGTTGACGGCGCCGCCCGAGTGCATGCCGTTCTGCGCGGTCATCGCGCTCGTCTCGGCCTTGAACTCGCCGGTGGCGTCCGGGAACGGCAGCGGGAAATTGAGGTTGTCGTACGGGTTGTTGTGTGTCGCACCGTCGAGCGTGAACGACACGCCGTAGTTGAGGCCGCCGGCGAGCGAATACGCGATGCCGCCCTGGCTGCCCTGCATGCTGCGGCTGCTGGCGTTGCCGGCCGGCGTCGGCACGGACGCGGGCAGCAGCGCGAGCAGGTCCGCCGTGTTGCGGCCGTTCAGCGGCAGCTCCACGACCTGCTTGTTCGTCATGACCTGGCCGACGCCGAGGTTCTTCGTCTCGACGAGGGAGGCATTCGCCTGCACCGTGATCGTCTCGGCGATCTGGCCGACCGACATCGTGACGTTGATGACCGGCGTGGCGCCGACCTGCAGCGTGATGCCCGTCTGCTGGAACGTGCGGAATCCCTGCAGCGTCGCTTCGAGCTGATACGAGCCGGGAGGCAGGTTCAGGATCGTGTACGAACCGTCGACCTCACTCGTGGCCTCGCGCTTCAGGCCCGTTTCGGTCTGCGTCGCCGTGACCGTCACGCCCGGCAGCACGCCGCCGCTGCTGTCTTTCACCACGCCGCTGATTTGCGCCGTGGCGCCCTGCGCGAAGGCATTCGCGCCGGTGAGAAGAAGGATTAAAAACGCACAGACGAAGCCCCAAACCCGCTTCATTCAAGCCTCCCCGATAGTCGAAATCACGAAACCGTGAAGAATGTTAGACCGCGCCGGAGTATAGCAGCCGTCAGTGTGAAGTCAACATCATGAAAGCACGGAAGTTAGGGCCAAATCGCGGTTCGATCCAATTTGTTGTGTTATGGTGTGATCCGCTGTGCGCTACGCGACGTTTTCTCTCAAATCCGACCCCACCGAACGACTCGGCGCCGTGCTCTCCGGCAAGACCGATTTGATCTATGACATCCATGTGCTGCTCGGCGCGGCCACCGGTTCGCTGCCCCGCACGCTGGTTGAATTGATCCGCGAAGGCCCCGAGGCGTGGACGCGCCTCGCCGCGCGCATCACCGACGCCGCGGCCGGCGACGTGCCCGCACCGGCGAAGTACGCCGGCGACGTCGTCCGCTGGCACGCGCCGATCGCGCGGCCGTCGAAGAACATCATCTGCCTCGGCCTGAACTACTCCGATCACGTCAAGGAGAGCGCGCAGGCGCGCGGCCGCGAGGTCAAGATTCCCGAACACCCGGTCTTCTTCACCAAGGCGCCGACGACGGTGAACGGGCCGTTCGATCCGATCCCCTTCGATCCGCAGATCACGCAGCAGGTCGATTACGAAGTCGAGCTCGGCGTCGTCATCGGCGTCGGCGGACGCAACATCGCGCGCGCGAACGCGCTCAGTCACGTCTTCGGCTACACGGTGATCAACGACGTCTCCGCGCGCGATCTGCAGATGCGCCACCTGCAGTGGTTCAAGGGCAAGAGCCTCGACGGCTTCTGCCCGATGGGCCCCGTCGTCGTCAGCGCGGACGAATTCGGCAACCCGCAGACGAAGAAGATCGGGACGCGCGTCAACGGCGTCCAGAAACAGAATTCGACGACGGCCAGCATGATCTTTCCCGTCGACGTGATCATCGAGGTGCTGTCGAAAGGGATGACGCTCGAGCCGGGAGACGTCATCGCGACCGGCACACCCGAAGGCGTCGGTCTCGGGCGCACGCCGCAGGAATGGCTGAACGACGGCGACATGGTCGAAACCGACATCGAAGGCATCGGCACGCTCCGGAATCAAGTCGTGCGCGTATGAGCCTTCAGCCTTCAGCCCTCAGCCCCGACGCTCTCGAGATTCGTCAGTGCGTCGAGAACTGGGTCGTGTGGCGCGACGCCGGCGACTGGGAACGCTTTGCCACCGTCTGGCACGTCGACGGCTGGATGACGGCCACCTGGTTCCAGGGCTCCGCCCGCGAATTCATCCGCGTGAGCAAGGAAGGCTTCGAGCGCGGCGTGAACATCCTGCACGCGCTGAACGGCTGGTCGTGCGACATCAGAGGCCAGCGCGCGATCTCGCAGACGAAGATGAACATCTTCCAGCGCGCGAAGCTCGACGGCGTCGAGGTCGACGTCACCTGCTGGGGACGGTTCTACGACTTCTTCGAGTACCGCAGCGCCAAGTGGGCGATCGTCCGGCGGCAGCCGATTTATGAAAAAGATCGGCTCGACGTCGTCGATCCGTCGGCCGCGCTTCAGCTCGACGCGGCGCTGCTCTCGACATTTCCCGACGGCTACAAACACCTCGGTTACCTGCAGAGCAGGAACGGCTTCAAGGTGAAGATCGGGCTGCCGGGTCTGCGCGGGCCCGAGGTCGAGAA
>DATNBT010000383.1:0-7743 GCA_035571855.1 Vicinamibacterales bacterium | reverse complement strand
CTCGACGATGAAGATCGCGACGTGCTGACGCACGTTCGCCGCGCGCTGCCGCGCTGGCTCGCGATGGTCGATCGCGTCACGGCGTCGGAGATGCTCGACACCGTCCTGCAGGAGACGGCGTACGCGATCGAGATGCGTGGTCCCCGGCGGCAGCAGGCCCGCGAGAACCTGAAGAAGCTGCGCGCGCTCATCCGGAAGGCGGAGAACCGCGGCTACGCGACGCTCGCGCGCATCGCCGAGTTCCTCGACGGCCTCGCCGTCGGCGACGAGAGCAACGCCGTGCTCGACGCGCTCGACGCCGTCAACCTGATGACCGTGCACGCGGCCAAGGGCCTCGAGTTTCCGATCGTGTTCGTCGTGAACATGAACCGCGGCACGGGAGGACCCCGCGCGCCGATTCGCGTCATGGTCGACGGCTACGACACGCCGTCGGTGTCCATCGGCGATTTCGAATCGGAAGCGGATGAAGACGCGGGCGCGCGCGAGCGCGAAGAGACCAAGCGGCTGCTTTATGTGGCGCTGACGCGGGCGCGCGATCGCCTGTACCTGTCGGGCGTCGTCAAGGACGGCGCCTTCAAGCCCGGCCGCGGCAGCCTGGGGGAGGTCCTACCCCTGCGCTTCCGCCCACTGTTTGGCGCCGGCCTCGGCCTCGGCCTGCGTGGCCCCGACGACGAGCACTGACCGCTCGGGCTTGGCGCCCGTGCCGCGCGTGATCCATGCGACCCAGTGGGGGCCGCGCGCTTCACTGTGAATTTCGTACGAACCAGGTGTCATGGCGCGGACAAAGTTAGCAGAAAATAATTCCCTTTGCGCCTGACCCCCCATCCCATAGAATCGATTTCTTGGAGGTCCAATCGGTGACACTGACATGTCCGAACTGCGGCAATGACCGGAACTTCCAGGTCAAGACGCTGCAGATGCACGTGGTGCACCTCGAAGACGGCCGCGTCGAAGTGTCGGACGAAGATCGTCCGACGGTGCTCGAAGTGCTGTGTGACGAGTGTGAAACGGCGTTGAATTTCGAAGAGTTCGAAGAGCAGCTGCGCAAGGAAGTCCTGCTGACCATCGGCGCCCGCTAGTTCCTTTTACTCTCCTTCGTCGGCTTCTTCAAAGTTATCGCAGTCGGGGCAGACCCACTCCCGTACTTTCTTCTGCGTCGGTTTGGGATTGCCCGGCGTGTGCGTCGTCTCGATGCGCTCCTTCATCTGCATCGTGCCGCCGCACAACGGGCATTCCTTGTCCGCCATACGCGCAGGCTACACGAAAACCGGCGTAATGCAATCTTGACTTCGCGCGGTCCCGCTCCTATGTTTGGAGCGTGACGCACGAGTGTTTCGTCGACGAGATCGCGATCGATTTTCCGTCGGCCGGGCGCGTGGTCGAGCGGATGCTCGACTCGGTGCGCGCCGCGTTTCCCGGCGAGTCGGCGTCGCACGATCTCTTCGAAGCCGAGCTGCCGCTCTCGCCGCGCGAAGCGTTCGCCGGCCGCGTGCTGCCGCTCTCGGTGCCGATCCGCGGCGCCTGCGCGGGCTGCGGCGGCCGCGGCGAATCGTGGGCCGAGCCCTGCGCGCGCTGCGCCGGGTCCGGCGAACAGCTCTTCCACCACACCGTCGACGTCGCCGTGCCTCCGCGTGTCACCGACGGCGCGACGCTCCGCTTCCGCGTGACGTCGCGTCAAACCGGATCGGTCCGCGTCAACCTGCGCATCGCCATCCAGGAATCGCTCGTCTAGATTGAAAACGCACGTCGACTTCGTCTCCATTCTTTTCGTGGTCTGGGGCGCGCTCGTCGCGGTGATCGGCGTCTCGACGCTCGCGCTCGGCGTCGGCGCCGTGTCGCTGGCCACCTCCGCCGCGCGGGGCGGCCACGTCGCCGCCGGACTCACCGCCGCGGTCTTCATCACGCTCGCGATCATCGCGATCCTCTGGGGCGTCGCGCACGTCTTCATCGGCGTGCCGCTCGGCAAACACAGCCCCCGGGCCCGGCTGCTCGCGATCCTGGCCGGCTCGATCGACCTGCTGCTCCTGCCGTTCGGCACGCCGCTCGGCATTTACGCCCTGTGGGTGCTGCTCAACGAGCGGAGCAAGGCGCTCTTCGGCGTACGATACTCTTAGAGTCATGGCCGTCGAACAAGCGCGCGTGCTGGACGCTCTGAAGGCCGTCCAGGACCCCGATCTCCACCGCGACATCGTCGCGCTCGGCTTCGTCAAGGATCTCAGCATCAACGCCGGCAACATCTCGTTCACCATCGAGCTGACGACGCCCGCGTGTCCGGTGAAGGATCAGATGCGCGATCAGGCGCGCGCCGCGGTCATGGCGATTCCGGGCGTGTCGGACGTCAGCGTGAACATGACGGCGAGCGTCCGCGCGGGCGCCGGGATGATCGGCGAAGGCGCGCGCGCGCCGCTGCCCGGCGTGAAGAACATCATCGCGGTCGGCGCGGGCAAAGGCGGCGTCGGGAAGACGACGGTCGCCGTGAATCTTGCGGTCGCGCTGGCGAAGGCCGGCAGCCGCGTCGGCATGATCGACGCCGACATCTACGGCCCGAACGTGCCGATCATGCTCGGCATGCGCACGCAGCTCACGACCGACGGCCAGAAGATCCTGCCCGCCGAGAAGTACGGCCTGCAGGTCATCTCGATGGGCTTCATGACGACCGACGATGCGCCGATCATCTGGCGCGGTCCGATGCTGCACGGCGCGCTCCAGCAGTTCTTCCGCGAGGTGAAGTGGGTCGATCTCGACTACCTCGTGATCGACATGCCGCCGGGCACCGGCGACGTCGCGCTCAGCCTGAGCCAGACGGTTCCGGTCGCCGGCGCGATCGTCGTCACGACGCCGCAGCAGGTGTCGCTCGCCGACAGCCGACGCGCGGTCGCGATGTACAGGAAGCTCAACATCCCGACGCTCGGCATCGTCGAGAACATGAGCTACTTCGTCTGCCCGGGCTGCAGCCACGAGTCGGACATCTTCGGCAAGCGCGGCGGCGAGAGGATGGCGCAGGAGCTCAGCGTCCCGTTCCTCGGCGGCATTCCGATCTATCAGCCGATCCGCGAGGGCGGGGACAGCGGCGTTCCGCTGCTCATCAGCGAGCCGGACTCGCCGGCGGCGAAAGCGATCGTCGAAGTGGCCGCCCGCGCGGCCGCTCAGATCTCGATCGCGTCGTACAAGCAGATTCCGCTGACGGTCGTCCGGTAGGGGCAGGCCTGAAGGCCTGTCGCGCAGAGGGTCTGCCGCTACAGCCGAAAACATGGACATCACGTTCAGCAAGCACACGCTCGCCAACGGCCTCGACGTGCTGCTGCACGAGGCGCACGGGTGTCCGATCATCGCCGTCAACATCTGGTACCACGTCGGATCGAAGAACGAGCAGCCGGGCCACACCGGTTTCGCGCACCTCTTCGAACACCTGATGTTCGAAGGCTCGCAGCACCACGACAGCGGATTCTTCCAGCCGATTCAGGCCGCGGGCGCGTCGCTGAACGGATCGACGAACGCCGATCGCACGAACTACTGGGAGCTCGTGCCGGCATCCGCGCTCGAGCTGGCGCTGTGGATGGAGTCCGATCGCATGGGCTATCTGCTGCCCGCGCTGACCGACCAGAAGTTCAACAACCAGCGCGACGTCGTCCTCAACGAGCGGCGGCAGAACTACGAGAACCGTCCGTACGGCCTGTCGTCGATGGCGATGCTGGCCGCGCTCTATCCCGACGATCATCCGTACCACTGGACGACGATCGGCGAGATCGCCGACCTGAAGGCCGCGAAGCTCGAAGAGGCGCACGCGTTCTTCCGGCGCTACTACCATCCGGCGAATGCGTCGATTGCGCTCGCGGGAGACTTCGAGTCCGAGGCGGCGCTGTCGCTCGTGCGCGCGTACTTCGAGAGCATTCCGGCGGGCCCGCGCGTGGATCCCGTGAAGCGGACCGTGTCGCTCGACGCCGATCGCCGCGTCTATCTCGAAGATCGCATCGAGCTGCCGCGGCTGTACCTCGGCTGGCATACGCCGGCGATGTACGACGACGGCGACGCCGACCTGGATCTCGCGACGGATCTGCTGGCCAACGGCAAGACGTCGCGTCTCTACAAGCGCCTCGTCTACAAGGAACGCATCGCCACCGATGTCGCGGCGTCCCAGAGCTCGCGCGAGATGTCGGGCTACGTGCAGGTGTCGGCGACGGCGGCGCCCGGACACTCGCTCGGCGAGCTGTATCACGCGATCGGCGAGGAGCTCGACGCCGTGGCCGACGCCGGGCCGACCGACGACGAGATCGGCCGCGGCCGCGTGTCGGCCGAAACGCAGTTCGTGCAGCGGCTGCAGACGGTCGGCGGATTCGGCGGCAAGTCGGATCAGCTGAACGCGTACAACACGTTTCTCGGCCGCGCCGACTATTTCACCGAGGACCTCGCGCGCTATGAAGCGGTCACGCACGCGTCGCTGCAGAAGACGGTCGCGCAGTACCTGCGCGACGCGCCGCGCGTCGTGCTGAGCGTCGTGCCGAAAGGGCGCCTCGATCTCGCGATTCCGGACTCGTCGACGGTGGCCGTGTCATGAGCTCGACGTCCATGGTCGTCGACCGCTCGACGCTGCCTCCGCTGCGCCCGGTTCCGCGCTTCACGTTTCCCGCCGTCACGAAGTCGACGCTGCAGAACGGCCTGAAGGTCTGGACGGCGCATCATGCCCAGGTCCCGATGACCGGCGTGCTGCTGCTCCTGCGTCACGGCGCCGCCGCCGATCCGGCCGGCCTCGAAGGCCTCGCGGCGATCACGACGGACATGCTCGACGAGGGGACGGCCGCGCTGAGCGCCATCGACGTCAGCGAGCAGCTCGCCCGCATCGGCGCGCAGCTCGACGTCGACGTCGGGTCCGACGCGATGCTCCTCGGCCTGACCTCGCTCAGCCGGTTCGCCGATCGCTCGATCTCGATGCTCGCCGACATGATGGCGCGGCCCGCGTTGCGGCAGGACGACTTCGACCGGCTGAAGCGTCAGCGGCTGAACCGCCTCATTCAGCTGCGCGACATGCCGGGCGCGATCGCGGAGCGCGCGTTCGTGCGGCTGCTCTACGGCGACGGTCCCTACGGCCACGCGCCGCTCGGGCGCGAAGCCTCGCTCAACGCGATCACGATTGACGATGTCCGGGCGTTCCACCGCCGCGTGTTCCATCCCGCCGCGGCGACGCTGGTCGCCGTCGGCGATCGATCGCACGACGAGATCCACGCGATGGCGGAACGGGCGTTCGCCGGATGGGCGAGCGTCGACGCGGCGCCGATCGACGAGCAGCCGCGCCCCGTTCAGCCGGCGCGGTTCAACCTCGTGGCACGGCCCGGCGCGCCTCAGTCCGAGCTGCGCATCGGCCATCTCGGGGTCTCGCGGGCGACGCCCGACTACCACGCGCTCGTCGCGGCGAACATGGTGCTCGGCGGCCAGTACGTCAGCCGCGTGAACCTCAATCTGCGCGCCGACAAGGGCATCACGTACGGCGTCCGCACGGCGTTCGAGTTCCGGCGATGGGCCGGCCCGTTCGTGCTGAGCGTGAGCGTGGACAAAGCCGCGACGGCGCTGGCGATCAGCGAGTCGATTCGCGAGATTTCTGAGATCCGCGGCGCGAGGCCGGTCACCGCCGGCGAGCTGTCGGTCGGCATCGCCGCGCTGACGCGCGGCTATGCGAGAAACTTCGAGACGTTTGATCAAATCGCAAGAGCCGTCGCGCAGCTGTCGTTGTTCGACTTACCCGACACGTTTTACAGCGATTTTGTCCCCCGCATCGAGTCGCTCACGCCCGATGAAGTGACGGCCGCGGCCTCGCGCCATCTCGACCCGTCGCGCCTGACGACGCTCGTCGTCGGCGACGTCGACCCGGCCAGCCAGGAGTTCGCCCGCCTTGGTTTAGGCGCCGCGAATCTCGTGGCGCCTGATAGCATTTAGTCATCTCGTCATCTGGTTATTTGGTCATTTGGTCACGTGAATTGTCACGTGAATTGCCAAAGTGACCAGATGACCAATTGCCCAAATGAAAGCCGTACGCTTCCACCGCCACGGCGGTCCCGATGTTCTTGTCTATGAAGACGCGGCCGAGCCGGTGCTCGCGCCGGGCGAGGTGCTCGTCCGCATCCGCGCGTGCGCGCTGAATCGTATTGATGTCTGGGGCCGGCGCGGGCGGCCCGGCCTCGAGATTCCACTGCCGCACATCGCGGGCAGCGACGTCGCGGGGGAGATTGCCGCGTCGGCCGCGGTTGATGTCTTACCTGGGCGGAGGGTCATGCTTCAGCCCGGCATCAGCTGCGGGCGCTGTGTCGCGTGTCTCTCGGGGAAAGACAACGAATGCCCGCGCTTCGAGGTGCTCGGCCACGTGAACACCGAAGGCGGCTACGCGGAGTACATCAAGGTGCCGGCGCAGAACGTCGTGTCGATTCCTGATGAGATCAGCTTCACGAAAGCCGCGGCGTTCCCGCTGACATTTCTCACGGCATGGCACATGCTGGTGACGCGCGCGCAGATCAAGCGCGGCGAGGACGTGCTGATCCTGGCCGCCGGCAGCGGCGTGGGACAGGCGGCCATCCAGGTGGCGTTTCTTCACGGCGCGCGGGTGTTCGCGACGGCGGGCTCGGCGGACCACGTCGAGCGCGCGCGGACGCTCGGGGCGTTCGAGGTGATCGACCACTACACGCAGGACATCGCGGCCGAGATCGACAGGATGACGAACCATCGCGGCGTCGACGTCGTCATAGAGCACGTGGGCGAGGCGACGTGGCCGAAGAGCATGGCCGCACTCGCCCGCGGCGGCCGGCTCGTCACGTGCGGTGCCACGACCGGCGTCCACGCCGCCATCGACCTGCGGATGCTCTTTTCCCGCCAGCTGTCGATTTCCGGATCCTATCTGGGCTCGAAGGGCGAGCTGATGCGCGCGGCCCGGTTCTTCTTTTCGGGCCAGCTCGACCCCGTCGTCGACCGCACGTTCCCGCTCGCGGATGCCGCGGTCGCGCAGCATCACATGGAAACCGGGCGGCCGTTCGGCAAAATTGTTCTGGACGTTGCGTAATGCGTTCGCTGCAGAAGTGGAGTGCCAGTCTGTTCGGCGCCGTCGCCGTGGTCAGCGTGCTGCTGGCGGTGAGCACCGTGTGGCTGTTCCTCACCAATCCGATCAACGTGGCCAACGCCGTCAACGAAGGCGACGTGTCGCCCCTCGTGCGCTCACTCGCCGACGCGCTGTTCCAGGCGCTCCGCGGATTGCTGCGCTGGCTGTAGCAGCGCTTTCTTCAGGAATCGCGTCAACACCCAGCCGTCCCAGTATTTGAACGGCGTCTTGCCCGTGCTGTAGTGGCCGCACGGCAGGACGCTGACGTCGTGCGGCACCTGCTGCTCGCCGAATTCGCGCACGAGATCCTCCGAGAGATCGACCGGGAACGTCAGGTCGTATTTCGCGTAGACGAGCAGCGTCTGCCGATCGCGCAGGCGATTCAAATACCAGCGCGGGCTGATCGGCTTCCAGAGCGCGCGCAGCGTGTCGAGATCGACGTGGCCGTCGAGACCCCGGCGGACGTGTTCCGTCGACAGGCCGCGCCACACGACGTCGGCGAAGTACGGCGAGATGTGATTGAGCGCCTCCGCGCGAATGAGCGGCTCGTGCGCCGTCGTCAGCAGCGCGAGACACGAGCCGAGGCTCGTGCCGAGGATGCCGATGCGTTCGTATCCCCGCGACGCGAGCCACGCGATCGCGCGGCGCGCGTCGCGCACCGCCTG
>DATNBT010000382.1:0-11702 GCA_035571855.1 Vicinamibacterales bacterium | reverse complement strand
GAAACCGATCGCCGGCGCGCCGATGGCACGCAACCTCGGCATCTCCGGAGAGCCCGGCGCGGTTCACGGGTACATGGATCTCGCGCTGCATCCGAACTTCGCGACGAACCACTACATCTACCTGACCTACACGAAGCCGATCGACGACAAGAAGCAGGTGACGGCGATCGCGCGGATGAAGTACGAGAACAACCAGATCACGGAGAGCAAGGACATCCTCGTCGCCGACCTCGGCACGTCGCGCATCGCGTTCGGCACGGACGGCAAGCTCTACGTCACCTCCGTCGCGGTCGGCGGCAACGACGCGCAGGACCTCAGCAAGCTCGGCGGCAAGGTTCTCCGTCTCAACGACGACGGCAGCGTGCCGGAGGACAACCCGTTCGTGAAGAGCCCGGCGAACGCGAGGAAAGAGGTGTACACGCTCGGTCACCGCAGCTCGCTCGGCCTCGCGATGCATCCCGGCGACGGCACGATGTGGCTGAACGAAAACGGGCCGAACGGCGGCGACGAGATCAACATCCTCAAGCGCGGCGCCAACTACGGCTGGCCGCTCGTCAGCTACGGACGTTCCTATCCGGGACCGTGGCAGAACGGCAAGGCCGCGGGCCACGAGGGCTTCGAAGTGCCGCTCGTCTACTGGATGCCGTCGATCGCCGTGTCGGGCATGACGTTCTACACCGGCGACAAGCTGCCGAAGTGGAAGGGCGACGTGTTCGTCGGCGCGCTGCGCATGGGAGAGATTCCCGGCACCGGCCACGTCGAGCGCATCGTCTTCAACGAGAACCTCGAGGAGATGCGCCGCGAGATGCTGCTCTACGGACTGGGGCAGCGCATCCGCGACGTGCGCCAGGGCCCGGACGGCTACATCTATATCTGCACCGACATGCAGGAAGGCTCCGTGCTCAGGATCGAACCCGCCCAGTGACATACGCAGCGATTACCGGCTGGGGGGAAGGTCTCCCTCCGGCCATCCTCTCGAATCAGGATCTCGCGACATTCCTGGAGACGTCCGACGACTGGATCACGACGCGCACCGGCATGAAGGAGCGCCGGATCTCGCACGTCTCGGCGATCGAGATGGCGGCGATCGCCTCGTCTCGCGCGCTGGCGTGCGCGGGACTCGACGCCGCCGACCTCGATCTGATCATCTACGGCGGCTGCAGCAACGACGAAGCCGTGCCGAACAGCGCGTCCGGCGTGCAGGTGGCGCTCGGCGCGACGCGCGCGGCGGCGATGGATCTGAACACCGCGTGCACCTCGTTCATCTACGGGCTGTCGTCGGCGACGGCGATGATCCAGAACGGCACGGTCAGGAGCGCGCTCGTGATTGGCGTGGAGCTGATCTCGCGCTACATGGACTGGAGCAACCGCAACGTCGCCGTGCTCTTCGGCGACGGCGCCGCGGCGGTCGTCGTCCAGGCGGCGGAGACGCCGGAGGGCGTGATCGGATCGGTGCTCGGCTGCGACGCGGACGCGCGCCAGGTGCTGCGCGTGCGCGGCATCGGCTGCGCGTACGCGGGACGGAACGTGACGTTCGGCGACACGATCTGGGACTTCGACGGCCAGGCGATCTTCAAGCGCGCCGTCAAAGGCATGAGCGACGCGTGCGAGCGCGTGATGAAGCAGGCGGGCGTCGCGCCGGGCGAGGTCGACCTCGTGATCCCGCACCAGGCGAACCTGCGCATCATCGAATCGGTCGCGAAGTACGCCGGCATCCCGATGGACCGCGTCATCGTCACCGTGCAGAAATACGGCAACATGAGCGCGGCGACCGTGCCCGTCGGTCTCGTCGAGGCCGTGACTGAAGGACGCGTGCGTCCGGGTTCGCTGCTGCTGATGCCGGGCTTCGGCGGCGGGCTCACCTTCGGCGCACTGCTCGTCCGATGGGGACGGCGCGTCACGCCGCTCGGCGCTTCGTCGATCGCGTTTCCGCCGAATCCGAAGAGCGCGCTCGAGATGGTGAACGAGATTCGCGCGCTCCAGGATCCGCACGGACGATCGGCGGCAGGGCTCGGCGCGCCTACGTTCGCTGAGGCGCGACGACCAGAAACACCCCGGCGATAAGCGCCACCGCGCCGGCGATCGGCGGCAGCGGAATCGTCTTCGTCTCGGTCTTCGTCGCCTGAATCGGACCGATGTCGATGATCTTGTCGCGTTTCACGTAGCTGAAGCCGCCGTACAGCAGGCCCACCAGACCGAGCACGATCAGCACCGCTCCAATCACTCTCATAGCGATCTCCTCGACCGTTATCTCTGCAAGAGATCTGCCTGGAAACGCGTTTGCAAATGGCAGGACCTGAAGGTCCTGCGTGTAGCAGCAGACCTTCAGGTCTGCTTATGCACATCTCCGAATTTCGACGCATCGAAAAAGACGAACACCTCAACGGCGATCAGGCGATTGCGAAAGTGCGCGAGCTTCTGCCGAGCTTCAAGGCCGCGCTGTTCGTGACCGGCGTGAAGAGCTGCGAGGCGCTGCACTCACGTCCGCTCGCGCTGCAGGGCGATCCGAAGGTCTTCGGCGGAGCGCTGTGGTTCTTCGCCGACGACCGCAGTCCGAAGGTGTACGAACTCGCGGTGGACACGGCTGTGTGCCTCCTGTTTCAGAACGACAGCGAGACGCACTACCTGCAGCTCAACGGCAAAGGCTCGCTCTCGTACGACAAGGTGAAGATGCGCGAGCTCTACACGCCGATGTTGAAGACGTGGTTTCCCGCCGGCCTCGACGATCCGCATCTCACGCTGATTCGTTTCGACGCCGCGAGCGGCGCGTACTGGGAGAGCCCGGGAGGGATTGTCCAGGTCGCCGCGGCGCACGCGACGTCGATCGTCACCGGCAAGCCCGGCAAAAGCGGTACGGCAGGGACGTTGCAATTTTAGCGGCGGATGATTTCCCGACCGAACAGGAGGAACAGCATGCGCGTACTGAAGACGTTGATTGCGGCGGCCGCGCTCGCGGCGTTCGTCGCGCCCGCGGCCCGCGCGGACGAAAGCGACAAGCTCACCTATTTGACGTTCAGCAAACCCGTCCAGCTGCCGGGCAAGAATCTTCCGGCCGGACGGTATCGCTTCCAGCTCGCGGACACGCAGGAATCACGGCGCGTGATCAAAGTCCAGAGCGAGGACGGCAAGAAGCAGCTCGCGATGCTGCTGACCGTGCAGAACCAGCTGCGCGACATCCCGAAAGATCCGGTCGTGCTGTTCCGCGAGACCGCGGAAGGCCAGCCCGACGCGGTGAAGTCGTTCAACTATCCCGGCGAGCGCATCGGGTACGAATTCGTCTATCCGAAGGCGCAGGCGCTGATCATCGCGCATCGCACGCATGAACCCGTTCTCGCGAAAGACGGCGACAAGGTCTACCGCGTCGACGAGAACGGGAACGAAGTCAAGAAGTCTGAGGCTGCGAATTAGTCTCCAGTCTGCAGTCGGCCGGTCGACAGATCGATCACGATCACGTCGACCGGCGCCTGCCCGGTTCCCCGCCCCTGGCTCCTTCAGAAATGCACCTGGAACCCGCCCCAGAGCAGGTAATGAGTGCCGAGGTGCGTGCGGTTGTCGGAGAAGAACCAGCGGCTCTCGCCGACGAAGTAGATCGCGTGTTTCGGATGCTCGCCGAGCGCGACGCCGAATCGCGGGCCCGCGCCGAGCGTCCACGTCGTGTCGCGGCCGAGATCCCAGCCTGTGAACATGCCGCCGATGTACCAGCGGTTTCGCGCGAAGTACCGGTTCACGTCGAGATCGACGAACAACGGGTTCTGATTAATCGTGTCGTGCTTGAACAGGAACATCAGGCCATAGCCGACGCCGGCGCCGACCGACCAGTCGGAGTCGAACTTCTTCTGCGCGCCCACCTTGAAGCCAATGAGCCCCGAGCCCTGCGTGAACGCCGTCGGTTTGTTCTCGATAAGATCCGCCGGGCGATTGCGATGTTCGCCGCCGAGCAGCGCCTCGCCGTAGAACGTCGACGGCTCGTACTTCGGCCCCGGCGCACCCTGTCCCGCCTGTCCCGCCTGTCCCGCCTGCCCTGCCTGACCGGCCTGACCGGCCTCTCCCGCCCGGCCCGCCGCTCCCGCTTCGTTCCGCGCAGACTGATTGCGCGCGGCTGCGTCGCGCGCCGCCTGGTCACGCGCCGCTTGATCGCGCGCCGCCTGATCGCGGGCTGCCTGATCACGCGCAGCTTGGTCACGGGCCGCCTGATCCCGCGCCGCCTGATCCCGCGCCGCCTGATCCCGTGCCGCCTGATCCCGCGCCGCCTGATCCCGCGCCGCCTGATCGCGGGCGGCCTGCTCGCGCGCAGCCCGATCGAGCGCGGCCTGATCGGCGCCCACCGACACCAGCGAGATGTTGCTGCACGCCTTCGGGACGACGAACGTGTAGCGCCTGTCGTTGACGGTGACGCGGACGAGAAACGCGAGGAACGCTCCCCTGCCCGACCAGCGCGCCATGACGAGGCGCTGCGGCACGCGCTGCCGCTTGCCTTTGACCAGCTGCCGATACGCCATCCACTCGTACGTCGATCCGGTCGGCTCCGTGCATTCGACGATGTCGTCGCCCGCGGCGACGGTGCTGCAGTTGCCGCGCGCGATCGTCGACGTGCCCTTCGACATCGCGGCGATCAGCGGGTCCGCGACTTCCGGGATGCCCGCATCGCGCATTACCGTGCGGATGTCCCCGGCTTCCTGTTCGGCCATTCGTTTCAGGCTTGCTGCGTTGGTGAGACGCGGCTTATGAAATGCCGCAGGCCCGCCCAGACGCGGGACATTCTTATACTGCTGAGCTAACACGGGCGTGGCGCACGCCAGCAGCGCCGCCGCCACACACAGTCGTCGAAACATCGAGTCGCCTCCGTACCGGCGAGCTCTGCAGGATCAGTGCCGACTCAACAGCAGATTTGAGATCGCGTCGGCGAGGCGATCGGCCGCGTGGCGTCCGTGGCGGAAAAAGAGGCTCGGTTCAACCAGTTCCAGCTCAGTGAGTTGTAACCCTTCGTCAGACCTCAGGAAATCCGCGCGCGCGTACAGCAGACGGCGTCCGACGGCGTCGATTGCCGCGCGCGCGAGCGGCACGTCCGGGAACTCGATTGGGTAGTCGTTTGCTCCGAAGTCGTCCTGCACGCGGTAATCACCGGGCACCGGAACCTTGCGGACCGCGTGCGTCAGTTCGCCCTCGATGAAGATCGCGCTCATCTCGCCCTCGGTCTCGACGCGCGAGAGGTACGGCTGCAGCATCAGGTCTTCGCGCGCGAGAAGGCGGTCGGCATGACGCTGCGCCGCGGGATCGCCGGCGGCAAAACGCAGCGTCTCGCGCGACGTCGCCCCGACGCACGGCTTGAGGAACGCGCGCGCCCATCCGCGATCCGCACAGAGCGACGCGATGTCGGGCGACGTTCCCCGCGCGAGCCATTCCGTGGGAACGATCGGGACGCCGCGCGCCTCGAGATCGCGCAGATACGATTTGTGCGTGTTCCAGCCGACGATGTCGATCGGGTTGTGGAGCGGCACCGGCAGCCGTCCGGCCCACGCGACGAAGGCGTCGCGCTTCTCCTGGTAATCCCACGTCGTCCTGATCAGCACTGCGTCGAACGACGGCCAGTCGACGGCCGGATCGTCCCAGACGGCCTCGATGAACGGGATGCCGCGCGCGCGAAGCGCGTCATGAAACGGACGGTCGTCGACTTCCCACGACGGCACCGTCGCGCAGGTCGCGATCGCTAGTCGCAGTTTTTCGCGGGACAGTGGCAGTGGTCCGCGTGACACCACTGCTTACATTGTGGATCTTCTTTCACGCTGAGGGTCTCGTGCGGTTTGCCGTCGGGGCCCATCTCGATATTCGGCAGGCATTCGCGATGACAGTCGCAGGGATGCGCGGGCGCCTGCCCCTGCGCGGTGTGATGCTGGCAGAACTGGCCGGGGGGCAGCACGGGCGGCTCGGCCTGTTGGGCGGCGGCGGCGAGCAACACACCGAGCAGCGAGACAACGCGCATGAGCCCCATCGACGTACCTCGGTCGATGCGCGTGCAATTCGTGGTCCGGGGGACATTCCTTGAACGCGGTCTGGATGCCCGATCGCCAGGTTACTGCCGGCCCCAGATCCACCCGTCCGACGGCCGGCGGATTTCCTTCACGATCGACAGCCGGTGATCGGTTTTGTCGAACGTGATGCTGCCGGTCACGACGACGTGATCGCCTGGCGCCAGCGTCGTGCTCGTCACGCCGTACCGGTTCATCTGGTTGAGATTTCCCCACTCCACGCTGTACGTCGTCTCCCCGCTGCGCAGCGCGAAGGTGACGTGCGGGTTGGCGAAGATCATCCGTTCGATGTCGCCTTCGATCGCGACCGGATGCTCGCGGTCGAACGCCGCGTAGCTGTGATGGGCACGGGCGCTGACGGCGACGGCCAGCAGCGCAGCGACGGTGAGCGCAATTCGTTTGACCATGCGGCGCATTCTAGACGCACCGCACCCGGGATCGCCGCTTCCGCGCGGTCACTTCTGTGTCTGTGACACGGGAGATCCATCGGAGATCTCAGCGAAAACGGTCAGCCCCAGCGTGGCGTAGAATTTCGGCCGATGAGAGCCTTCACGCTCGCCGTTCTCCTGATGCAGGCCGCCGCGCAGCGGCCGGCCGCGCCGGTCCGGCTCTTCGAGCTCACCCTGCACAACGACGCGCGCGTGCCGCTGACGCAGACCGCGCTCGCGACCCCGAACGTCGACCTCCAGTTGTACGGCGACGGCAAGGACATCGTCGTCGCCACCGGCAACGGACCGCAGCTGCCGCGGCTCTTCTTCGGCCTGTGCACAGGCCCTTGCGGCTTCACGCTGCGCGACAAAGACAACGCATTCGATCTCCGCGGGCGCGCGAGCCTCCGCTTCACGACGATCGTCTCCGGCTTCCACAAGGTGCGGCCGATCATCAGGCTGACGGACGGCAGGCTGCTCGTCGGCGACCAGGCCGAAGGCTCGACGGCCGACTATCATCACTACGACATCTCGTTCGCGGACTGCCGCTGGCTCGCGCTCGATCCCGTGCGCGGCGTCACGCTCGGCGCGACGTGGGTGCAGCCCGATTTGAGCAGCGTCGACGAAGTCGGCGTGTTCGACATCCTGCCCGGCAGCGGCGCGTGGCCGAATGCCGGACAACCCGTCGAAAAGCAGCCCGCGCCGCCTGCAGGCGGTTGGATCGCGATTTCAAATCTGGAACTCTGGGCCGCACGGTCGAGCGTTGCACACCAGAAGTAGCCTGCTTCCCATAGCCGCCGCGATGTAAAGCGCGAAAAGTCGCGCATGTTGAGCGACATAGGTAACGCGCCTCCGCGCCCCGATGAGGCACGCGCGTTGCTAGCCGTCGAGCTATGCGACGGCTCGGCAGCCTGCTCACTCTTGCGACGTTCCTCGCAATCGCCGCCCTCGCCTCGACGGCCTCAGCGCAATCCCTGATTCCGAGGCCGTGGCGGCAGAAAGTCGACGGCGTCGTGCGGGCGCGCGCGTCCGCCGCCGGGCGGACCCGCGTGATTATCCGGGCGGCGAGCCCGCTTGGAGCCAGCGCTCTGGCTGCGGGCATCCGTGGCGTCGCGGGATCGCCGGGACGTTCGCTCCCGAGCATCGGCGCCATCACGGCGACGCTGCCGAACGGCGCGATCGCCGCGCTGGCCGCCAGTCCGGCGGTCGCGCACATCTCCATCGATCGCGCCGTCGGCGGCTCGATGGAACGCACCGGCCCGACCGTCGGCGCAACCGTCGCGCGGCAGGATTACGGCGTCGACGGCTCCGGCGTCGGCATCGCCGTCGTCGACTCCGGCGTCAGCGCGTGGCACGACGACCTGTCGCTGACCGCGCGCGTGATCGCGTTCGCCGACTTCGTCAATCACGACACCAGCGCGTACGACGACTTCGGACACGGCACGCACGTCGCCGGCATCATCGCCGGCAGCGGCTACGACAGCAACGGCGCGCGATCGGGCATCGCGCCCGGCGCCGACCTCATCGTGCTCAAAGCCCTCGACGCCTCCGGCAGCGGGCACGTGAGCGACGTCATCGCCGCGATCGAGTACGCGGTCGCCAATAAGGACACGCTGCACATCCGCGTGATCAACCTCTCGATCGCGGCCCCGGTCTACGAGTCCTATCTTCTCGATCCGCTGACCCTGGCCGCGAAGTCCGCCGTCGACGCCGGCATCGTCGTCGTCGCCGCCGCGGGCAACGCGGGACGCAGCGCCGACGGACGCGGCCAGTACGGCGGCGTCACGGCGCCCGGCAATGCGCCCTGGGTGCTCACCGTCGGCGCGTCGAGCCATATGGGCACGGTCGATCGCGGCGACGACACGATCGCCGCGTTCAGCTCGCGCGGTCCGGGCGCCGTCGACGCGTCGGCGAAGCCGGATCTGGTCGCGCCCGGCGTCGGCATCGAGTCGTTGAGCGATCCCGCGAGCGCGATGTACGGCTCGATGGCGGCGTACCTCCTGCCGGGCACGCTCCCGACGTCCTATCTGCCGTATCTCAGCCTGAGCGGCACGAGCATGGCGTCGCCGGTCGTGGCCGGCACGGTTGCGCTGATGCTGCAGGCCAACCCGTCGCTCACGCCGAACGCGGTGAAAGCGATCCTGCAGTACACCGCGCAGGTGTATCCCGCGTGGGATCCGCTGACCGAAGGAGCGGGATTTCTGAACGCGCAGGGGGCCGTCGAACTTGCGCGCGCGTTCGCCGATCCGTCGAACGTCGCGCCGTCGTCCTCGATGTGGAGCCGCCGGCTGATCTGGGGCAATCGTCTGTACCAGGGCGGCGATCTCTCCGCGTCCGCGAACGCGTGGGCCGCCGGCCTCACCTGGGGCGCGACGAACACGCTGCTGCTCGATCGCGTCGCCTGGAGCCCGACGTGGAACGTCGACTCGCCGTCCGCGAACGTCGTGTGGGGCGGACACTGCGGCGGCGCCGACTGTCTCGGCCTGCTGTGGTCGGCCTCGGTCATCGCGAGCGACGACGACGGAGATACCGTCGTCTGGGGAACCGACGATGGCGACACCGTGGTGTGGGGCACGGACGACAGCGGCGACACCGTCGTATGGGGCACGAGCTGTTCGGATGCGAGCTGCGACGTGATCTGGCCGAGGCCGTAGCATGGCGCACCCCGAGCTGTTCCTCACGCTGCTGCTGCTCTGCTGCATCACGTCGCTCTGGAAGATCAACCTTCCGATCGCGCTGGTGAGCGGCTCGACGCTGTCCGTGTCGTATGCCGCCAACCTGATGTCGCTGCTGCTGCTCGGGACGTGGCCGGCGACGATCATCGCGGCGATCGGCGTGTGGGTGCAGTGCACGATCAACGTCAAGCGCCCGTATCCGCTGCACCGGACGATCTTCAGCATCTGCGCGCAGGTCGTGACGATGATCGCGACGGCGTACGCATATCACCTGCTCGGCGGCACGCACGCGGACTTCGGCCTCTCGCTCGCGCGTCCGCTCGTCGGCGCCATCTTCACGTACTTCGTCGTCAACACCGGCCTGATCGCCGCCGCCATCGCGTACACGACGCGGCGCTCGCCGATCGAAGTCTGGCGGACGGATTTTCTGTGGAGCGCGGCGAGCTTCTTCGTGGCCGGCGCCGCCGGCGCCGCGGGGGCGGTTCTCGTCGACCGCGGCCAGGTCTGGGTCGCGGTGCTGATGCTGGCGCCCGTGTACCTCACCTATTCGACGTACCGCGTGTTCGTGGGGCGGCTCGAGGATCAGCGCCGCCATCGCGAGCGCCTCGGCGCGGCGCTCGAGGCGATGACGCGGCTGAAGGAACAGCGTCACGAGCTGCTGCAGCGCGAGCAGGCCGCGCGGTCGATCGCCGAGCAGGCCAACCGCCTGAAGGATCAGTTCCTCGCCATCGTCTCTCACGAGCTGCGGACGCCGCTGAACGCGATCCTCGGCTGGTCGGACATGCTGCAGATGGGCCATCTCGACGCCGAGCGCCGCCGCCGCGCCGTGCGCGCCATCTACGACAGCGGGCGCCGGCAGGCGCAGATCATCGACGACCTGCTGGATCTGTCGCGGATCACGTCGGGCCGGCTCAAGCTCGAACGCGCCGGCGTCGACTGGCACGAAGTCATCCGCGCGGCCGTCGAGATGGCGCGGCCCGCGGCCGAGGGCAAGGACATCCACCTCGACGTCGACGTCGATCCCGACATCGGCCCGTTCACCGGCGATCAGGCGCGCCTCCAGCAGGTCGTGTGGAATCTGCTGACGAACTCCGTGAAGTTCACGTCCGCCGGCGGCTGCGTGCGCGTCCGTCTCTATCGCGGCCGCGACGACATCGAGCTGACCGTCTCGGACACGGGCGAAGGCATCGCGCCGGAGCTGCTCGAAGCGGTGTTCGAGCCGTTCCGGCAGGCGGACGGTTCGAGCACGCGCAGGCACGGCGGCCTCGGCCTCGGCCTCTCCATCGTCAAGCAGCTCGTCGAAGCGCACGGCGGCCGCATCTCCGCCGACAGCGCCGGCCGGGGCCAGGGCGCGCGCTTCACGGTGTCGCTGCCGCTCGTGCCACCGATGCTCGACGTCGATCGCACCGACCCGTCCGCCATCAGCGGCGCGGACCCGCTCGTGACGTCCCCGTCGCTGCGGGGCGTTCGCGTCCTGGTGGTAGATGACGACGAGGCGGGCCGGGAGGTCGTGTCGATGCACCTGCAGGCGCGGCACGCGACGGTCGTCGACGCGTCTTCCGCGACCGAAGCGCTCGATCTGCTGCGACGCGAGCGGTTCGACGTCCTGCTCGTCGACATCGCGATGCCGGAGCACGACGGATACGAGCTGATTCAGACGATTCGATCGTCGCGGGACGCCGAGTGGTCGCGCGTGCCGGCCGCGGCGCTGACGGCGTTCGCGCGCGATGAAGATCAGCGCCGCTCGTTCGAATCAGGATTCCAGCTGCACCTCACCAAGCCCATCGACGCGGCGACGCTCGTCGAAGCCGTGGCGAGCCTGCGCAACCAGGCGGCGGCGCTCACCTGAGTCCCGCCTGAAGGCGAAGAAGACAGGTCCGCCTGAAGGCGGACTCTACTTACCCAACGATTCGACGACGAAGCCGCTGACGTCGCGGATCTGTTCCGGCGTGAGGACGACGCTGAAGGCGGGCATGTTGTTGCGGCCGCCCGTCACCGTCTGAATGGCGGCGGTGAGATCTTTCATCGCGACGAGCGACGCGCCGCCGTGATCGCCTTTGCCGTCGGTGCCGTGACAGGCGACGCAGGTCTGCGTGTAGACACGGCGTCCGGCCTCGACGTTCGGCCGCCCTGCCGCCGCGGCGACGTTCTGCCGCGAGATCGGCGTGCCCGGCTGCGCGGGCGGCATCGTGCCGTCGAGGCCGAACAGCCAGAGGCTGTCGCCGCGCGCGGTGCCGAGCAGCGCGCTGCCGGCGGAATACGCGAGAAGATACTGTCTGCCGTCGCGTTCGAACGTCGTCACCGGCGCGTGCATGCCGGCGCCGGTCTGGAATTCCCAGAGCTGTTTCCCGGTGGTCGAGTCGAGCGCCGTGAGACGTCCGTCGCTGCGGCCGACAAACAGCAGCTTGCCGGCTGTCGCGAGCGTTCCGCTGTAGCACTGCTCGGGCCACTGATACCGCCACGCAAGCCTGTTCGTCGTGACGTCGAGCGCCGCGATGATGCCCGTCCGCGCGACGCGCGTGAACGCCGTCGCGCCGCCGAGGAACGAGTTGCCGCTCGTCGGAGGCGTGAAC
>DATNBT010000381.1:0-2158 GCA_035571855.1 Vicinamibacterales bacterium | reverse complement strand
GCAGCGCCTTGGCCCACGGCTGGAACGGCACCGGCTCGGCCGACTGCACGGTCTGCCCGCCGCCGCCACCGGGCAGCCACACGCCCTTCACCGACGGCGTCGCGCCGCCGAGCAGCACGCGGCCTTCGGCGTTGCGCGGCGCGGGACCGGGCGGCGGGCCGGGATTGCGTCCCCGGCCTCGGCCTGCCGGCTGCTGTCCGCTCGACGGACCGCCGGCGGCGCGCCCGCCTTCAGGCACGCCGACCTGCACGCTCGGCCGCTGCGGCTGTTCCTGCGCCGCAGCCAGGACGGGCCTGAAGGCGCGTACGACTCCTGGATCGAGCGCGACGAGCGACCACGTCGCCGCGATCGCCGTCGCGCCGAGCAGCAGGTGCTTCTTCTTATTGATCAACGTCTTTGCTCCCGCTCGACGCCGCGTCGAGCGTCTCGCCGGGACGCAGCCCGGTGCTCGCAAGCGTGACCTTGCTCGCGTTCATGCGCTTCGCGCCGTTCTTCGCCATCGATCCGGCGACGGTGATCTGATCGCCGATCTTCAGCGTGTTCTGGCGCCAGCCGCGGCGCTGCAGGCCGTGCGGCGGCCCCATCTCGGCGCCCCAGTTCGTCACCTGGCCGGTCTTCTCGTCCTTCACGTTGATGTAGAACCACACGTGAGGATTCGTCCACTCGACTTTCGTGACGATGCCCGACAGCGTGATGGGCTTGTCGGCGTCGAACTCCGCCGCGAACGAGTGATGCGCGAGCGCCGGGCGTCCGGCGAGCACGACGCCGAGCGCGAAGAGGCCGCCGAGGATCAACGTCTTCATTCTCATGATCGATTCTCCTGACAAATGTGCCGGGGCATCTGCGTGCCCCCTACCCACCGCAGCGTCCACGTGGCCTGCCATGAACGCGTATACGCACCCGGATCGTCCACCGTCAAATCGTACTTGAGCGTGTCGAAGTTCGGCCGCGAGATTCTTTCGATCAGCTTCAGCTGGTCCGTGTGCGGCAGCCCGCCGTTGGTGAACCAGAAATCCTCGTTAAACCCGCGCGTATCAACGACAAGCGTGCCGTTCTCCCACTTGCCGACCGCGCGGCCGTAGAACAGCGGATTCATGTCGTCGCCGCCGACCTGCCCCTCGTGGCTGCGGCCGTCGGTGTAGATGATGCGGTAGTTGTTGTTGCCGCTGCCGATCAGCACGAAGATGCGCTGCCGGACGCGGTCCTCGACGAACTGCACGCCGTGCAGCTGGAACTGACGCGGACCGCCCGGCGGCTTGCAGTTCAGATACATCGGGTCGTCGCGCAGGAACCGCTGCTGCCGCTCCTTATATAACTGGAGCGCCCACGGCTGCATCGGCGCGACCTTCGGGGCGTCGGCGATGTTCTTGAGGAGTCCCCACTCGTCCATCGGCGCGTTCACGCCGTTCTCGACGAGCGCTCTCACGCTGGGGAACGCCCAGTAGCCCTGCTCGCCGCCCGAGCCCGTCGACGATCCGAGCCGCGGCTGGCCGTCGGGCCACGTCGGCGCCGGGTGATCCTTGAGCGGCATCGGCGGCGGCGTGTTGTGGACGGCGAACAGCTCGTGTCCCGCGGCGTTCACCACCGACTTCGCCCAGATCTGCCGGCTGCCGTCGCGCGCCGCGATGCCTTCGACGGCGACCTTGTCGCCGGGACGCAGGTCGGTGCGGGCCCAGCCGCTGGCTTCGAGATCGATCGGGCTCTCGAGCTCGACCGCCCAGTTGCTCACGCGCTCCGTGCCGGCCACGTTCACGAACACGTGCGCGTGCGGATTGCGCCAGTCGACGAGCGTGACGACGCCGCGGATGCGGACGGGTTTCTTGTCGTCGAATTTTGCGAGCGGTTCATGATGAGCAAGAACGTACGTCGACGCTGAAGCCATCGCCAGCGCGATTGCGAACGCCGAACGGCGAACCATCGAACCCCGAACCATTATTGCCGGCCGATCTTGAAGGGTCCCGTGTCGCCGCGAGAATCCTTCCAGGTACCGGTGACGACGCGATTGGCGAGCGGAAGATTTTCGATCTTGCCGTCGATCGTGTACGTCAGCGGCTGGCCGGCCTTGTCCTTCGCGTCGGCCTCGATGTGCACGACCCAGCCGTCGGGATTGAGCGACGCGTTCTTGACCTTGATGTTGTCCGTGCCCGGGTTGATGTCG
>DATNBT010000380.1:0-3637 GCA_035571855.1 Vicinamibacterales bacterium | reverse complement strand
GTGATCGCCGGCGAGGAGATCACGCATTACGACTACCATCTCATCGCGGTGGGCATCGACCATCGCCTGTCACCAGCGCTGCCGCTCACGGCGGTCATCGCGTCGGTGCATGACGCCGGCGGCGTGGCCATCGCCGCACATCCGGGACGGACGTACCGCGGATACGACGATGCGGCGCTGGCACGTGTCGACGGCGCCGAGGTCGCGCGATACGACCCGCGCGAAGACTATCGCCGAGAATTCGTCGAATACTTCGAACGCGCGAAGCGGCTGCATCCCGGCGTGGCGCCGATCGGGTCGTCCGACGTCCACGTCAGCGCGGGCCTCGGGCGCTCGCGGACGTTTGTGTTTGCCCGCGAGCGAACGGCGGCGGCCGTGCTCGAAGCGATCCGCGCCGGCCGCACCGTGGCGATCAACGACCGCGGCCAATTGTTCGGCGAGCCCGATCTCGTGGCACGCGTGCGGACCAGCATGCCCGCGGGCCGTTCCGATCCGCACCGCGGCTGGCGCCGCCTCGCCGTCGCGCTCGCCTGGCTTGGCGCCGCGGGTTTAGCCGTCGTGGCATAATCCGCCGCATGACGCGACGCCTCGTTGCCCGTTTCCCGCTGTTCGTTTCGTCGCTTCTGGTTTCGTCGTTGTTCGTGTCGCCTGCGTTCGCCCAGCTCGTCAGCCATCCGGACGCGCCCGTCCGCGTCGGCCACTACCATCTGAACGTCACGAGCATCGCGGAGCACAAGAAGTTCTGGGCCGACACGCTCGGCGGGACGATGATGAAGTTCGGAAACATCGACGTCGTGAAGTTTCCCGACGCGTTCATCTTCCTCAGAGTGCGGAAGCCGACCGGACCGACGCGCGGGACGGCGTTCGATCACATCGGCTTCGCGGTGCCGGACGTGCCGGCCATGGCGAGGAAGCTTGCGGCCGCGGGCTACAAGGAGACGACGGGCCGGGAGCCGAAGCCGGGCACGCCGCCGCCGGCGGCGTCAGGCACGTCGGCCGTGTACGGCCGCTTCGCGTACTTCATCGGTCCCGACGGCGCGAAGATCGAGCTCGTCACCTCAGCCGACAAAGACGCGCCGCCGATCGTCGCGCACCACATTCACTTCATCAACAAGCAGTACGTGGCGATGCAGCGCTGGTACATGAACGCGTTCGACGCGACGTTGCGCGCGGGCGGCACGGACTTCTTCGCCGGCGCCGATCTGCCCGGCGTCGGCTACAGCCTCAACTTCTTCCGCTGGGAAGGCGACCAGACGATCGAACACGTGCCGACGCGCGGGCGCGTGGTCGATCACGTGGGATTCGAGGTGAAGAACCTCGAAGACTTCTGCAGGAAGCTCGAGGCCAAGGGCATCAAGCTCACGCGGCCGTACACAAAAAAGACCGCGGCGATGAACGGCATCGCCACGGCCATGATGGTGGATCCCTGGGGCGTCTCGATCGAGTTGACCGAGGGCCTCGCGGACATCAAGTAGGTCCGCCTTCAGGTAGTGTCCGCCTTCAGGAGGACCTACAACGACTTGTACGTCGTGTAGCCTTCCGCACCCGGCGAGTAGAAGACGTTCGGATCCGGCGGCACCAGGTCCGCGCCCTTCTGGAACCGCACCGGCAGATCCGGATTCGACACGAACAGCTTGCCGAACACGATGTAGTCCGCGCCGCCTCTGGCGAGCATCGCGTTGCCGGAATCCTTCGTGAACCCGCCGCCGGCCGCGAACGGCCCCTTGAACAGCGGACGCAGCATCGAGAAGTAGTCCGGCTCCGGCAGGGACTTCAGCACGTGCAGGTACGCGAGTCCCATGTTGCCGATCGCTTTCACGAGCGTGGTGTACGTCTCGACCGGGTTCGCGTCGTTGATGTCGTTGAACGGCATCGCGGGGCTGATCTTGATGCCGACCTTCGAGGGGGAACCGGCCGCCTTCGACATGGCCTCGAGCGCTTCGACGACGAAGCGGACGCGGTTGTTGACGTGACCGCCGTAGGCGTCCGTGCGCTGGTTGGTGTTGGTCGACAGGAACTGCATCGGCAGATAACCCGAGGCCGAGTGCAGTTCGACGCCGTCGAAGCCCGCGGCGAGCGCGTTCTTCGTCGCCTTCGCGTAGTCCTCGATCACGCCGGCGATTTCCTTCAGCTCGAGCGCGCGCGGCGTCGGCATCTCCTGCATCTGCAGCGTGTCGGTCCACATCTGGCCGGCCGCTTTCACCGCCGACGGAGAAATCGGCGGCTCGTCGGTATAGCGGTTGGCCGGGTGCGCGATGCGGCCGACGTGCATGAACTGCGCGAACATGCGGCCGCCCTTCGCGTGGACGGCGTCCGTGATCTTCTTCCACGCCGCGATCTGCTCGGCGTTCTCGATCGCCGGCGTGCGCGCGTAGCCGAGGCCGACCGCGCACGGCGCGATGCCCTCGGTGATGATGAGGCCCGCCGACGCGCGCTGCGAGTAGTACTCGATGGCGAGCTCGGACGGCACGCCTTTCGGCAGCGCGCGGCTGCGCGTCATCGGCGCCATCATCATCCGGTTTTTGGTGTCGAAGCCGTCGATGCGGCCTGGTGTGAACAGAGTGACGTCAGCCACGAGCGATCTCCCTTTGCTGGGCAGACCTGAAGGTCCGCCGCTACTGCTGCATGGCAGGCCTTTCAGGCCTGCCGATTCATCAAGAACGTTGCTATCCCGCCGAGAAACTCGCGCATGACGCTCTCGACATCGGCCGGCAGCCGCGCCTCGGCGAGCGCCTCGGTCATCAGCTGCATCCATCGATCGCGCGCCCGTTGATCGATCGCGAACCGCCCGTGCCTGGCGCGGAGCCGCGGATGCCCGCGCTGTTCAATGTAGCGCTGCGGTCCGCCGAAGCGGTAGATCAGGAAATCTCGCAGCCGCTCCTCGGCGCCCGCGAGATCCTCCGGCGGATACATCGGCCCGAGCACGTCGTCCCCCGGCACCCTGGCGTAGAAAGCCGTCACCACGCGGGCGATGCCCTGTTCACCAATCCGGCCGAAGACGTCGTTTTCGAGCACAACAGTATATGTCAGTAAAAAAAGTGTCAGGTGTCAGAGATTGTCAGCGGGTGTGGCGCGTATTTCACGCGATTTCGCGGCCGTGGCCCGGTATGGACGTTGCTAAATCATAAGACCCCAATGCGGACACGGCAAGTCATCGAAAACGGCTTCACCCTCATCGAGCTGCTGATCGTCGTCGCGATCATCGGCATCATCGCGGCGATCGCCGTGCCGGGTCTGCTGCGCGCGCGCATGGCGGGCAACGAAGCGTCGGCGATTGCGTCGCTGCGCGCGGTCAGCTCGGCGCAGCAGGCGTACGCGAGCAAGTGCCAGGGTTTCGCGCCCGATCTTCCCGAGCTGCTGAACGCCGGGCAGTTCCTGTCGCCGGATCTCGCCTGGGGCGCGACGGTCAACAAGAGCGGCTACAGCTTCACGATGGCGCCGGGGATGGGCAATCAGGTGCTCGGCGCGCCGCCGACGGGCTGCAACAACACCGGCACGACGTACTTCGCCACCGCCACGCCGCTCAGCGTGGGATCGAGCGGCAACCGCGGATTCGCCACCGACGAGCCCGGCGCGATCTGGCAGGACACCTCGGGCGCCGCGCCCGTCCAGCCGCTCACGACGGCCGGCACCATCA
>DATNBT010000379.1:0-6049 GCA_035571855.1 Vicinamibacterales bacterium | reverse complement strand
ACAACGTGTACCGGCTCGGCGCTCCGGCGCCGCCGCAGGCGGCCATCCTTCCGGCGGAGGATGAGGCGAAAGTGGTCGCCTGACACGCCATGGCTTCCGTCTTCTGGCTCGCCTTCGCGCTCGTCGCCTTCGTCTACGCGGGATATCCGCTGCTGCTGCATCTGTACGCACGAATCAGAGGGCAGAGGTCGGAGGCCGGAGGCCGGGAGGATCAGCTCCCGACCGTCTCGTTCGTGATCGCCGCGCGCAACGAGGGGCGGCGCGTGCTCGGACGCGTCGAGAACATCGAGCAGCTCGACTACCCGGCCGGCAAGCGCCAGATCGTCCTGGTCTCGGACGGATCCACGGACGACACCGGCGAGATCTTCAGCCGGCTTCGCGCCGAAGGCCGGGCGATCGCCATCGAGCTTCGTGAAGGCGGCAAGGCGCGCGCGCTCAATTGCGGCGCCGCGTTCGCGACCGGCGACCTCATCGTCTTCGCCGACATGCGCCAGGGTTTCGCGCCCGACGCGCTTCGGGCGCTGGTGGCGCCGTTCGCCGATCCGCGCGTCGGCGCGGTCTCCGGCGAGCTGGTGCTGAACGGCGAGGCCCGCGATCGGCGATCCGAAGAGGAACGGCGCCTGATGGAAGAACGCCGGCGCAACGACGACCGGCGCGCCGCGCTTCGCCGGGATTCACCGGGACAGCGCAGGTCGCGGCGGCGCTGGGCCGCCCGCCGGGCGGCGCTCGACTCGACGATCGCCGACGGCGTCGGCCTCTACTGGCGGTACGAGAAGCAGATTCGCCGCGACGAATCGGCCGCGGGATCCGTCGTCGGCGCGACGGGCGCCATCTACGCGATGCGCCGATCGCTCTGGCAGCCGCTCCCGCCCGACACGATTCTGGACGACGTGCTCACGCCGATGCGCGTCGTCATGGCCGGCTACCGCGTCGTCTTCGAGGAGCGCGCGTGCGCGTTCGATCGCACGGCGAGCGACTCGAACGCCGAAGGACGCCGCAAGCTGCGCACGCTCGCGGGCAACTACCAGCTGCTCTGGCTCGAGCCGCGGCTGCTGCTGCCGTGGTGCAACCCGGCGTGGCTGCAGTTCGTGTCGCACAAGGTCGGACGTCTGCTCGTCCCGTACGCGCTGCCGCTGCTGTTCGTCCTGAGCTTCCTGCTCGCGCGGCATTCGCCGTTCTACGCCGCGCTGTTCGCGGCGCAGGGCGCGTTCTATCTCCTGGCGGCGTACGGCGCGTGGCTCGAGCAGGCGACGCACACGTCGCCGGCGGGCCGCACGGGCGGCGCCGGTCCCGTGAACCGGATGGCGCGCGTCGCGCTGATGTTCATCGTGATGAACAAGTCCGCGGTCGCCGGCCTCGTGGCCGCGATGACGCGGCAGAAGGTATGGCGATGACCACGAAAGCTGAAACCCTCACGTTCAATTACCGCCCCGGCGACACGGTGACGCGGCCGAGGGTCGAACAGGAAACGTTCGCGACGACGGAAGAGCACGTCGAGCCGCGCGACTGGGGCTACTTCGGCCTCATGCTGTTCACGGCCGTGCTGCTGCTCCGACCGCAGGACAAGGTGCCGGCGCTCGAGAAGCTGCACGTCGCCGAAATCTGCGCGCTCCTCGGCATCGGCCCGATGCTGCTCCACCGCCTCGCCCGCCGGATGCCGACGTTCCGCATCACGCCCGAGACGACGGGACTGCTGCTCCTCGGCGTCGCGATCATCGGCACCGCGCCCTTCTCCATCTGGCCGGGCGGCGCCATCGAGGTCTTCACCGACAACTACCTGAAGATCATGATCGTGTTCGTCCTCATGATGAACACGCTGACGACGACGAAGCGGCTGGAGCGGCTGACGTGGCTGATCCTGCTCTGCATCGGCTACATCGCGTTCCTGAGCGTCTCCAACTACGCGCGCGGCGTGAACCTCGTCGAGGGCGGCCGCCTCGCCGGCCCGGTCAGCGGCATCTTCGGCAACCCCAACGACCTCGCGCTCAACATGGTGACGTTCATGCCGCTCGCGATGGTCGTGGCGATGTCGCCGCGCAACTCGATGACCAAGCGCGGCACCGCGGCGCTGATTGCCGCGATGATGCTGGCGACGATCGTCTTCACCAAGTCGCGCGGCGGCATGCTCGGCGCCGTCACGGCCATCGCCGCGCTGTCGCTGATGGGCGGCGCCGTGCGCCGCGGCTTCGGCACGATGACCGTCATCGCCGTGCTCGTCGCCGTGCCGTTCATGCCCTCGTCGTTCTGGGATCGCATGTCGTCGATCGTCGACGAACAGCAGGACGCGAAGGAGTTCACCGGCTCGCGCGAAGCGCGCCAGAACGTCATGGGCGACGCCGTCGAAATCTTCATCGACAACCCGATCACCGGCGTCGGCGCGGGCCAGTTCAAGAACTACAACCCGCCCGAGCGGAAGGAAAAGTGGCTCGAGACGCACAACGTGCTGCTCCAGGTCGCGACCGAGACCGGCATCGTCGGGCTGCTCGCGTTCTGCTTCCTCGTCATGCGCGCCTTTACGGCCGCGTTCCGCACCCGGAAGACCGTGCGCGATCGCTCATGGCTGAGCATGATGACGCGCAGCAACCGCGAAGACGACGCGCGTTCGCTCGGCGAGCATACGCTCGGGATGACGGCCGGGCTCGCGGGCTGGTTCGTGTGCGCGCTGTTCGCGTCGGTCGCCTACAACTGGACTTTCTATTACGTCCTCGCCCTTCTTGTGGCCGCGAGGGAACTCACGTTCGACTCGGCCCGCGTCGCGGTTCCCGCAAAGCTGAAAAAAATCTCCGTTTAGTCCCGCCTGCGAAGGAAATTCCCCGCTTTGTGGGGATTTCCTTCCGCTTCTCTTCCGGCATCGCACTTGCTCAACGTTAAGCGAACTCTAAGCGGCTGAGGTGAAGGTGACTCTTCTGCACGACACGATCTTCCGGCGGACGCGAAACGCGATCACGTCGTCCTTGCACGCGGCCGACGATCTGCTCTCACGGATGAGGCGGCCGTCGCGCCGCATCCTGTTCGAGGCGGCGTCGCCGCTGAGCCTGGCCGTCTTCCGTCCGGTGATGGAGCGGCTGCAGCGCGATCCGCGCATCGAGTTCTGGTTCACGACCGCGGACAGCTCGTGGAACGCGGACCGGACGTTCGGCCGGGCCGGCATCACCGACCGCATCGTCACGCCCGGCGACGTCCGCTGGATGAAGTTCGACGCGTACGTGAACACCGACTTCTGGAACACGACGTGGGTGACGCGCAAGTGCGCCCGCATTCATCTCTTTCACGGCGTCGCCGGCAAGTACGGCCTCGACGCGCCCGTGCACATCGCGCCGGTCATCCGCAGCTTCGACCGCCTGATGTTCGCCAACGAAGACCGGCTGCGGCGGTACGTCGAAGCGGGCCTCGTCGAAGGCGACGGCGACCGCGCGCAGCTCATCGGCTATCCGAAAGCCGACTGCCTCGTCGACGGATCGCTGAACCGCTGCGAGATCAGCGGGGCGCTCGGCCTCGATCCGTCGAAGCCCACCGTGCTCTACGCGCCGACGTGGTCGGCGTTCTCCTCGCTCAACAGCATCGGCGCGAGCCTGCTGCCGGCGCTCGCGAGCCTCGGCGTCAACATCGTCGCGAAGCTCCACGACCGATCGTTCGATCCGCGGTCGCAGTCGGCCGATTCCATCGACTGGCGGCGCGACTTCGAAGCCATGTGCCGGCTCTGGGGCGTGCATGCCGCCGTCAACAGCGACATCGCGCGCTATCTCTACGTCGCCGACGCCCTCATCACCGATCACAGCTCCGCCGGGTTCGAGTACATGCTGCTCGACCGCCCGATCGTCGTCATCGACTGCCCGGAGCTGATCCAGAACGCGCGCGTCGCGCCCGACAAAGTCCGCCTGCTGCAGGATGCCGCGATCGTGGCGCGGCACGACGCCGGAGCGATCGCGTCGGCCGTGGAACGCGCCCTCGGCGACCCGACGGCGAAACGCGCCGAGCGCCTCGCCGGCGCGCGCCGCGTGTTCCACCGGCCGGGCACGGCAACCGCCCGCGCGGTGGAGTGCATCTACGGCGCCCTCGAGCTCGACCCCTACCCAGTTGCGGCGTCACAGGCCGTGTCCGCACCGGCCGTTCTTTCCTCTTCCAGGACGACACATCATGTTTAAGCGACGATTGCGCAGGCTGCTGGCAATACTCGCCGCCACGGCCGCGACCGCGGCCCCGGCCGCGGCTGCCGACCAGGTCTACTTCTCCAGAAACACCAACGTCACCGACATCCTGGTGAACTACATCAACCACGAGACGGTGCGGCTCGACATCTCGAGCTGGTACCTCAGCGAGCATTCGATCTCGATCGCCGTCGCCAACCGGTTCCACGCGGGCGTGCCCGTCCGCGTCATCGGCGACCGCGGCGCGATTTTCGAAGCGGACCCGCATACCAAGACCGAGTACTACTGGCTGGCCGCCCAGGGCGTGCCGATCCGCCTGCGGTTCAACCCGTCGTGGTTTCCCGAAATCGATCACTGGAAGATGGCGCTCTTCGTCGGCCAGAACACCGTGGAATTCGGATCGGGCAACTTCGCGCCGACCGAGCTCGCGCCGTACTCGGCGACCAACTACGACGACGAGTCGGAGCTCTTCACGAGCGATCCCGAGATCGTCAACGCGTTCAAGACGAAGTTCGATCAGATGTGGAACGACACGACGGTCGAGCCGCAGAGCATCCTGTCGGGTCCGCCGTATCTGAAGAACTGGGACGACGCGTGCGCCGCCGAGCCCACCGGCAACTGCGCCGACTACCCGAGCTACTACGCGTCGTTTTCCGGCCACGCGCCGATGACGATCAACACCGCGCGGCTCGAACCCGACAACCCGATGCCGGCCGACATCATCTGGGGCCAGGGCTCGCAGATGAACAACCGGCTCATCCAGGAAATCAACAACGAGACGACAGCCGTGGACTTCGTGGTGTACCGGCTCGAGGTCGGCAACCTCGCGCAGGCGATCATCAACAAATGGAATTCCGGTGTGCCGGTGAGGGTCATGATCGACCCGGCGCAGTACACGAGCAACATCTGGCCCGAGTACTGGCTGTCGCACGCCTTCATCGATCAGGTCTACGCGGCCGGCGTGCCCGTCAAACAGCGCAAGCACGACGGCGTGACGCACATGAAGACGCTCATCACGTCGAACTACGCCACCAACGGCTCGTCCAACTGGGGTCCCAACTGGCAGCGCGATCACAACTACTTCATTCCCCAGGCGACCAAGCCGGCGATCTGGCAGGCGTTCAAGGACAACTTCAACCAGATGTGGAACGACACGACGAACTACGGTCCGTTCGTGCCGACGCCTCCCCAGGCCGTGGACACCACCGCGTCCGACACCGTGCCGCAGCCGGGCCAGAGCAATTTCGCCGTCACGTCGACGTTCACGTGGCATCGCGCGTCGTGGGCCGCGCTGTACGACATCTATCTCGGCACGTCGCCCTCGTCGATGAGCCTCGCGGCGACGGTCAACGCGCAGCTCGTGACCGATCCGCCGCTGACCTACTCGTGGACGCCGTCCACGCCGCTGAACTTCGGCACGACGTACTACTGGAAGATCGTCTCGCGCACGTTCGCCGGGCTCACCACGTCGTCGTCGACGTACTCGTTCTCGACGCCGGCGTCGGGCTCGCAGCCCCCGACGGCGCCGGCGAATCCGTCGCCCGCCAGCGGCGCGTCAGGTGTCGGGACCGGGCCGACGCTGACGTGGTCGTCGGTCGGCGCGAACAGCTACGCGATCAACTTCGGCACGACCACTCCGCCGCCGTCGACCGGCACGTCGACGTCCGCGGCGTCGTACTCGCCCGGCACGCTGGCGTCCAACACGACGTACTACTGGCAGATCGTCGCGAGCAACGGCGCGGGATCGACGCCGGGCCCGATCTGGTCCTTCTCGACGTCGTCGTCGAACCTGCCGCCGCCATGGCAGAGCCAGGACGTCGGGGCGACGGGACAGACCGGATCGTCGTTCGTCGCGAGCGGCACCTACACGATCAACGGCGGCGGCGCGGACATCTGGGGCG
>DATNBT010000378.1:0-2264 GCA_035571855.1 Vicinamibacterales bacterium | reverse complement strand
AACGGCACGATGACGATCGTCAAGGAGAAGAGCCCGACGAGTTTCGAGGTGGAGCAGGATCTGAAGACGTGGCCGTCGAACGGCGCGCGCACGATCGCGTTCGACAGTAAGACGGGCCATCTCTTCGCGATGGCCTCGGAGCTCGGGCCGGCGCCGCCGCCTCCTCCGGCGGGGACGCCGCCCCCGGCAGGCGGGCGCGCTGGACGCGCACCGGCGATCCCGGGCTCCTTCACGATCATCATGGTCGGCAAATAGGTCACGTCTCAACGTGACGCGACGGCTGGCCTCGTCCCATCGCGGATCGAATCAGAGGCCGGCCGCTCGGAGCGCCGCCAGCACGCGGTCGTCCCGGAACGGCACCCGCCGTATGCGAACGCCGGTGGCATCGAAGATCGCGTTGCCGATGGCGGCGAGCATCGGCTTGAGCGACGCCTCGCCGGCGCCGTAGGGCGGCAGGTCCGGACGCTTCGGATTCGGATCACCATTGACGAGCACGATGTCGATGCGTTCGGGGACGTCGGCGTGTCGGAGCGTGGGATGCGTCATCCAGTCGACGCTCGTCACTTTCTCCGTATCGAAGCGAACCTCTTCGTGGATCGCGCGGCTCAACCCGTGCAGCGTGCCGCACTCGATGGCGTGGTGAAGGCTCTCGGGGTTCACGACCAGCCCGCAGTCGTGTGCACACACCAGCCGCCTGGCCCAGACATGACCGGTCTTGCGGTTGACTTCGACTTCGGCGATCTGCGCGACGATGGTCTGGCCGCGGAAGGCGTAGGCGACACCGCGTCCAGTCAGGAGGTCTCCCTTGCCGATTGCTTTCGGTGAGGGCCGTGCGTCCCATCCGTAGGCCTCGGCGGCGGCCTTGAGCACCGCCAGCGAGCGGGCACGCCGGAAGCCGGCGTCGTCGGTGGGGCTGGCGGTGATCATCCTGATGCGGAATTCGAGCGGATCGACTCTCGCGGCCGCCGCCGCTTCATCGATGAACGACTCGGCGGCGAAAGTGGCCTGCGGACCGTTGGGATCGCGCAGGTTGCCGGTGCGGAGCGGCGTTTCCCACACGGCGGGCAGCCCCACGACCTCGCCCGTCATCTTGCGATTCGGAATCACGTACATGTCGGACGGCACCGACGCGCTGCCGCCAGCCGGCCTGGCCCGCCGTGTTCCCATGAGTTGCGCGATGAGCACGGTGTCGGGCTCGTTGTAACCGAGGTGGTTGTAGTCGCACGAACGGGCCTTGTACTCGTACGCAATCAGGCGGCCGTTCGCGTCGAGGGCGCCGCGCATGTTGACGAGAAAGGCCGGACTCTTCGTGTCCCACGCCGTTTCCTCGTCCCGCATCCACTGCATGCGGACCGGACGGCCGATCTCGCGCGCGATCCACGCGGCCTCGCATGCCGCATCTTCGGCCGCGGTCCGGCCGAATCCCTGCGGGCCGTGCATCCAGATCACGCGGACCTGCTCTTGCGGCATCCCCAGGAACGTCGCGACGCCGCGGCGCATGCCGTACGATTTCATGTCGTTCGAGTAGACGGTCATCTGGCCGTTCGAGGGATCAGCCGTGGCGTGGGCGCCGCCGAACGCCGTGTGGCCCTGGAACGGAATCTGGTATTCCGCTTCAATCCTCTTCGCGGCGCCGGCGAACACGTCGTCGGGATTTCCTGCGGGCGTCGGCGGCGGCGCCGTGTTCCGGGTTTCGGCGTCACCAGGTCCCGGCGGCGCGGCGACTGGCGCCGTCCGCATGTAATCGAACAGGCCGTCGGACGAGGGGAACGGCGCGGTCGCCGGTTTGTTCCAGGTCGTTTTCAGTTGTCGTGCGGCGCGGATGGCCTGTTCTTCGCGTTCGCAGACGACCGCCACGTAGTTGCCCTTGTTCATCACCTTGATGAAGCCGGGCAGCCCCTTCACCGACGATTCGTCGATGCTCGCGAGCGTCGCGCAGGCGAACGGAGGCTTGACGTTCCTCGCGTGCACCATTCCGGGCAGCTTGACGTCGACCGCCCACGTCATGGTGCCGTCCACTTTTGCCGGGATGTCGTCGCGCTGGAGTGGCTGGCCGGTGTATTTCAGTTCCGGCACCGTCTTGGTCTTCGCGAGGCCGGTGACGGAATAGACGTTGGCCCCAGTCAAGCTGACGTTGAACTTCTTGCCGCCGATCAGTTCGCCATACGTCACGCGCTTGGATGGATCCGCGGCGACGGAGATGACGGCGTCGTGAACAGTCAGCTGCTCGACGGGCACGCCGAGACGCGTGGCCCCCATGTCGA
>DATNBT010000377.1:0-3835 GCA_035571855.1 Vicinamibacterales bacterium | reverse complement strand
GATCTCTACGCCGACACCGGCGACAGGCGCTGGCTCGACCTCTCGTATCACTTCGAGTACCGCGCCGTCGTCGATCCGTGGAAGGAGCACGAGGACGATCTCAACGGCCTCCACGGCAACGCGACCATTCCGAAAGCGATCGGCTCGCTCGCGCGCTTCATCTACACGGGCGACCTCAACGACGGCTTCGCCGCGTCCTTCTTCTGGGACCGCGTCGCCAAGCACCACAGCTTCGCTACCGGCGGCGACGGCAAGGACGAGTACTTCCGCCAGGCCGACCGTCTCAGCACGATCATCGACGGGCGTACGGCGGAGTCGTGCAACGTCTACAACATGCTCAAGCTGACGCGCGACCTCTTCGCGCTGCGGCCCGACGCCGAGTACGCCGAGTTCCAGGAGCGGGCGCTCTTCAACCACGTCCTCGGATCGATCGATCCCGCCGACGGCAGCACCTGCTACATGGTGCCGGTCGGCCGTGCGGTGCGTCGCGAGTACCAGAACATGGCGCAGAGCTTTACCTGCTGCGTCGGCACGGGGATGGAAAACCACGCGCTGCACGGCGACGGCGTCTACTACACGGGGCCCGATCGTCTCTGGGTGAACATCTACGCGCCATCGACGGCCGAGTGGGCCGCCGAAGGGGTGAAGCTGGCGTTGGAGACGTCGTTCCCCGAAGGGGACGAGGTGAAGCTGACGCTCACGCCGCGCGCGGCGAAGGCGTTCACGCTCGCGCTGCGCCGCCCGCGATGGGCGGGCCAGGGCTTCACCGTGAAGGTGAACGGCGAGAGCGTCGCGAACCTGGCGGAGCCGGGCGCCTACGTCGAGCTGAAACGAACGTGGAAGCCGGGCGACACCGTCGCGCTGGTGCTGCCCAAGGCGCTGCACCTGGAGCCGCTGGTGGACGATCCGAGCGTCACTGCGATCATGTGGGGCCCGCTCGTCCTCGCGGGCGACCTCGGTCCCGAGCCGCCGCGTGGCCAGGGACGCGGAGCGGCCGGCGGGGGGGGCGGTGGGCGCCAGCAGCCGAGCGTCGACGTCCCGGCGCTCGTCACCGCGAGCCGCAATCCCTCCGACTGGCTCAAGCCGATTGCCGATCGTCCAGGGGAGTTCCGCACCGACGGCGTCGGCAAGGACAAGGATCTCGATCTCGTCCCGTTCTATCGTCTGCACCGCCACGTCTACACCGGCTACTTCGATCTCTACACGCCCGCGGAATGGGCGAAGAAGTCGGCGGAGATCGCCGCGGAGCGTGAACGCCAGAAGCAGCTCGAAGCGGCGACGGTGGCGTTCCTGCAGCCGGGCGAGATGCAGCCGGAACGCGACTTCAACCAGCAGGGAGAGAACACCGGCGTCGCCCGCCTCAACCAGCGCACCGGCCGCACCGGGCGCGGCTGGTTCTCGTTCGACATGCCGATCGATCCGTCGAAGGCCAACGTGCTCGTCGCGACCTATCACTCCGACAGCCGCCGTCCGCGCACGTTCGACATCCTGGTGGACGGCCAGTCGATCGCGCAGGAGCGCTTCGACGTCAGCAGCGAAAACCGTTTCCTCGATCGCGAGTACGCGATCCCCGCGGCGCTCGTGCAGGGCAAGCAGAAGGTGACCGTACGATTCCAGGCGACCGGCGGCAATGATATTGCTGCCGTCTTCGGGCTCCGCATGATCAGACGCTGAGCTGGTGCTGAAGTCAGCCTGGTCGATTCGCCCTCTATCGGACCGGAACGTGCACTAACGACCTCCAGCACGGCGCTGCCGGGGTGCCCGTGCTCGAGGAGGTTGAGTGCGCATGAACGCGACGAAGATGACGACCGCCATCGCGATGGCGGCGCTGCTGATGGCCGCCGGCTGCGGCGGCCGCGAAGGCTCTCCAAGTCCGACGGCTCCGTCCGTCCTCTCCGATAGTTCCCAGACGGCTTCCGGCGGTGGTGGTGGCGGGTGCGGGTCGGCGAAGGAAACGTTGACCGGCGCCGCAATCAACGGCGTCACGCCGTCGGGCGAGGCGGTCGCCGACATGTCGAAGTTCTGCAGCGGCGGTTCGACGTCGCTGACGGTCAACGTCCGCAATGTCAATCTTGCCGACGGTGTCGCGCTGCAAGTCACGATCGACTTCAAGCCCATCGGCACGATCGCGCTGTCGGGCGGCTCAGGCAGGCTGGTCACCAGCCTCGGCCACTTCGCCGTGTCGTTCGATCAGGTGCGCGTGAAGAACGGCGACGCGACGATTCTCGCCGGCGGCTCGTTTCGCTGACCGTCGCGATTGAGGATTGACGATTGAGGAATGACGATTGACGGATTGTCGATTTTCGATTGTTGATTGGGATTGTCGATTTCAATCTTCAATCCCACTCTTCAATCCCGTTACTCGTCAATCCGTCAATCTGCAGTCGGCAATCGCCAATCGACAATCGGGAGCGTCAGAACTTCACCTCCAGCCTGAGCTGAATCGTTCTCGCACCATTCACCGGCTGCGTCGTCTGGCCGAACGTCGTGCTGGTGATGCTGGCGTCGGTCAGCGCGCCGAGGCCGGTGCCCCAGATCGGATGGTTCAGCACATTGCGTGAGGTGAGGAAGATCGTCATCGACCCGCCGTTCGGCGCGATCGGAAAGGTCTTGCCGAGCGAGGCATCGATGTTCCAGATCGCCGGCGTGCGCAGATAGATCAGATCTCCCTGCTCGCCGGGTGTGGTCGGCGGCAGCAGGAAGGCCGGATTGGCGCGGCCGTCGGCGCCGATCAGCTGCGGATCGATCCAGTAGCGGTTGAACCCGGGTCCCGGCGAGATGTGGATCATCTTCTGGATCTGCTCCACGGTCACCCCCGGCGCGAGCACCACGCCCGCGTCTTCCTGGTTCAGCGTCTGCCGTCCGCTCGAGAGGCGGAACGGATTGCCGGACTGCGCGGTGAAGACCGCGCCGACCGTCCAGCCGCCGACGATGCCGTCGAGCAGCGAGTTGCCGATGGCGAAGTGGCGATCCTTGCCGAACGGCAGATCGTAGGTGCCGTAGGCCTGCAGCACGTGGCGAACGTCGAAGGGCGACGGCCCGATGTTGCGCGCCTGATCGCGCAGTGTTGAATAGTTGAACGACTGCGTCGCGTTGTCGGCCCACAGGTCCGCGGTGTTCTTCGCCAGCGTGTAGTTCACCGTGGACGTGACCCCGCCGGCGTAGCGCCGCCGCAGCTGCATCTGCAGCGCCTTGTAGCGGGTGAAGGAGTTGTCGTCGACCAGGTTGACGCTGCCGCCGGTGCCGAACGGGTTGGGGTACCAGAAGTTGATCGGCTGCGTCCCCGCCGCGTCGAAGCCGCGCGAGGCGCACGGGCCGAAGTTGTTCCCGTAGAGACGGCAGGCGTAGATCACGTTGCTGGCCAGGCTCTGCGCGAGGCGGCCGGCCTCGCCGAGGTTCAGGTTGTTGATGAACGTGCCGTTGGTGTAACCCTGCGCCGCCGACAGCGCCGGCTGCGAGCCGCGCGCGCCGAACATCGCGTCGAAGAGCGGCAGCGGCACCTGGCCCGGCAGACCGCGGTTGGCGAAGCTGGTGACGCCGGCCGCCTGGTTGATGGCCAGGTTCTGCTGCGCGCGCTTGAACTCGTCGGCGAAGCCGTTCTCGATCACGTTCACTTCGTTGATGTTGTAGGTGTGCCAGACGTTGCTGCCCTTGTTGGCAAGGAAGCGCGCCTCGATCACCGTGTTCTTCGAGATCTCCCGCTGGATGCCGATGTTGAACGATTGCACCGACGGCAGCTTCAGGTCGTCCTTCATCGTCGAGAACCCGGTGGTGCCGAAGGTGAAGTCGGACTGCGGCCACACGTCCTGGTACTGCAGCGGGAAGGCGACGAACG
>DATNBT010000376.1:0-6462 GCA_035571855.1 Vicinamibacterales bacterium | reverse complement strand
CTTGTGCAGGAGCGCCTCGAACTCGCCCTTGGGGACGTCGAAGACGACGTCGGAGAACATCATCAGGAAGCGGCGGTAGCAGTCCCACGCGAAGCGCGGGTTGCCGGTCTTCTTCGCGAGCGCCTCGACCGTCTGGTCGTTGAGCCCGAGGTTGAGAATCGTGTCCATCATGCCCGGCATCGAGTCGCGGGCGCCGGAGCGCACCGAGACGAGCAGCGGGTTCTTCACGTCGCCGAACTTCTTGCCGGTCTGCTTCTCGATGGACGCCACGCCGGCCTGCATCTGCGCCTTGAGCGCCGCCGGATAGGTGCGCTTGTGGTCGTAGTAGTAGGTGCAGACTTCGGTGGTGATGGTGAATCCGGGTGGCACCGGCAGGCCGATGCGGCACATCTCGGCGAGGTTCGCGCCCTTGCCGCCGAGGAGCGGCTTCATGCCGCCGTTGCCGTCCGTCTTGCTCTTCCCGAACAGATAAACGTATTTGCCGCTCTTACCAGACGACGTCTTTTTGGCCATAGATAATCGGAGAAATGGTTAACTGCGAAACCTTTCAATTGTAGTTCGTCACGCCGGGAATGTGTGTAAGACGACGACCACCGCAAAGCACGCCGAACACGAAGAGTTCATTCGTTTGTCGTGTCCGCCTTCACGCGGGACCGACCAGTCGTAGTGCAGGCCTTCAGGCCTGCCGCCCGTATCGAATCGAAAGCATCGGGACGCTGCCCGGGTCCTGTCCGCGAACAGCCCACCGGTGCTCGACGCCAAGTGCGATGGTCACGGCTCAGGCGTCTCCGCGCCGGCGGGCGCCCGTTCGCGGCCACCCGCTGCGCTTTCGATTCGAGGTCTCCGGTCGTCGTGCAGGCCTTCAGGCCTGCTTCTCTTCCGCCGCCATCTCCGAAATATCCGCAATCTGCGTAATCGCGTCCCGCAGCATCGTCAGCAGCGCCAGTCGATCCTTCCGCACCTGCGGATCCTCGGCCATCACCAGCACATCGGTGAAGAACCTATCCACGGGCTCGCGGAAGCCGACGATCATCTTCATCGCATCGGCGTACCGCTCGCTCGCCTTCGCCTCGTTGATCTTCGGAGACCGGGCGTCGATCTCGGTCGCGAGCGCCACTTCGGCCGGTTCTTTCAGCCGCCCCTTGAGATCGGCGAGTTTCTGCGACGGCTCCTTCTGATCCCTGGTGATGTTCTTGACGCGCTTGAGCAGCGCCGCGACGGCGGCGAAATCGTCGGAGCCGCGCTCTTTCGACAGCGCCTCGACACGCTTCACGGCCGCATGCGGCGTCTTCCAGAACGCGGACACCGCCCGCGCCTCGTCGTTTCTGAAGCCTCGGCGTTCGATGAGATGCGCCTGGCGCTCCATGAGGAACTCCGACACCGCGGCAAGCCAGTCCGGGTTGTCGACTCTCGCCGCGGCGCCGTAGTTGTCGTGCGCGCGCGCGATCATGTCGCCGACGCCGATCTTCGCCGGCACGTCCGTCAGGATCTTCATCACGCCCTGCGCGGCGCGGCGTAATCCGAACGGATCGCGCGACCCGGTCGGCTTCTCCCCCGCCGCGAACAGACCGACGATGGTGTCCAGCTTGTCCGCCAGCGACACGGACGCCCACGTGACGGCGGCCTTGCCGAGCTGCTTCGGGGACGGCGGCGCGTCCGCTTCCACGCCGTGCGGGAGGTAGTGGTGATAGATCGCTTTCCAGACTTCTTCCGGCTGTCCTTCGGCGCGCGCGTAGACGCCGCCCATGACGCCCTGCAGCTCCGGAAACTCGCGGACCATGTCGGTCGCGAGATCGGTTTTGGCGAGCCGTGCGGCAAGCGCGGCCTGGTTCGCCGCCTCGTCAGTCGCGCCGAACGCTTCCTTCGCAATCCAGCGCGCGAGCGTCTCGATGCGGATCGCCTTGTCCTTGTAGCTCCCGAGCTTCTTGTGGAACAGCAGCGTCGACAGCCGTTCGATGCGCGACTCGAGCGCAACCTTCCGATCGGCTTCCCAGAAGAACCGCGCGTCGCGCAGCCGGGCGGTGACGACGCGCTCGGCGTTGCGGGCGATGGTGCGCTCGTTGTCCGGCTCGATGTTGATGACGGCCAGAAACGCTTCCTTCAGCCTGCCGTCCTCGCCTTCGACCGGAAAGTAATGCTGATGATGAATCAGCGTCGTCGTCAGCACTTCCTCGGGGAGCTCGAGGAACTCGCGCGCGAACGTGCCGGCGACGACCGACGGATATTCGACCAGGTCCGGCACTTCGTCGAGCAGGCTTGAATCGTGGCGGGCGACGCGGCTGACGCGGCCCTGCAGCCGCTGCGCTTTCGCGTCGAGCTCGCGCGCGATCTTGTTGTGGCGCTCGCTGCGCTCGAGGATCACGAAGTTCTCGAGCAAGCGCGCGCGATATTCCTCGAACGAGCGCACTTTGATCGCGCGGCCCGCGCGCCCGCTGGTCGTGAGGAACCGGTGGCCGTACGTCGCCGCGCCCGTGCTGACCTCCTGCACCTGCGAGGTCTGCGCCGCCGCCGTCCTCGCGATGGAGAACGGGACGACGCGGCCGCCGTAGGTGTAGAGCAGCCAGCGGATGGGGCGGCCGAAGAGCAGCTCGCCCTTGCCGTCCTCGAGCATCGCGTCCCAGTGCATCAGCTTCGGGAACGCGAGCGCGCGGAGCGTCGCGCCCAGCACTTCCGGCAGCACGTCGACGGCGGTCTTGCCGCGCACTTTCCTGCGGTACGCGAGATACACGCCTTTCGGCGTCTCGATCTTCTCGAGCACCGAGGCGTCGATGCCGTGCTTGGCCGTAAACCCGGCAATCGCCGCCTCCGGCGCCGACGCGGCGGGCCCGTTGATCACTTCTTCAAAATCCGACTGCCGCTCCGGAATCCGCTGGATGCGGACGGTCAGCCGCCGCGGCGTGCTGTAGGTTTCCACCGGCGTCTCTGGACTCAGCCGCCGCTCGCGCAGCTGCGCGGCCAGCACCTCGCCGACCTGATTCGTCAGGCCGGGCAGCCAGCTCGCCGGAATTTCCTCGCAGCCGATCTCGAGCAGGAGTTCGCGATCCATTTATGCTCCCGCCGGCGACGCCGCCACGGATGCCGACGTCTGCTCGACGTACGTCTTCGCCACGCCGAGCGCGAGCTTCCGGATGTTGAGGATGAACGCGGTCCGTTCGGTCACGCCGATGCTGTTGCTCGCGTCGAGGATGTTGAAGAGATGCGAGCACTTCAGCGTGTGCTCGAGCGCGGGAACGACCAGCCCGGCCTTCAGCAGCGACTCGGCGAGCTTGTAGTAGTCGTCGTAGAGACGGCGGTGGAGCGCGGCGAACGTCTCCCCTGGCGGCAGCTCGATGCCGACGTTGAACGCGTACTTCGACTCTTCGATCTCCTCGCGCAGCCGGACTTCGGCGTACTTCACGCCGGGCGCCCACTCGAGGTCGAAGATGCTGTCGACTTTCTGCAGCACCATCGCGATGCGCTCGAGGCCGTACGTCAGCTCCGCGGAAATCGGCGCGAGCTCGATGCCGCCGGCCTGCTGGAAGTACGTGAACTGCGTGATCTCCATGCCGTCGAAGAGCACCTGCCAGCCAATGCCCCACGCGCCGAGCGTGGGCGACTCCCAGTTGTCTTCCTCGAAGCGGATGTCGTGCTGCCGCGGGTTGATCCCGCACGCTTCGAGGCTCTCCAGATAAATGCTCTGCACGTCGTCGGGCGACGGTTTGAGGATCACCTGGAACTGATGGTGCTTGAAGAGGCGGTTCGGGTTCTCGCCGAAGCGACCGTCGGCCGGGCGGCGCGACGGCTGGACGTACGCGACGCTCCAGTGCGCGGGGCCGAGCACGCGAAGGAACGTCTCCGGGTGCATCGTGCCGGCGCCGACCTCGACGTCGAGCGGCTGCTGCAGCGCGCATCCACGCGAGGCCCAGAATTCAGAGAGCTTCAGGATGAGGTTTTGAAAAGTCATGTCATGGCAGGCCTGCGGACCTGCAACTGCCGCTGCGATCGCGGACTACCTTCGCATTTCCCGCAACACCCGAACCGATTTCAGATCCTTCTCGAGGTGCATCGCGATCAGCTGGCGATGCGCCGTTTCGATCTCCTTCAGCGCGCGCCGCGAAACCGGCACGCTGCCGATCGCGAACGGGCTCGACGTCCGCGCCGCGTCGAGGAACGCCCTCGACTCGGCCGACATGCGCCGTTCGTCCTCATACACGCCCTGCAGCCGCAGCAGCCAGTACTCGAAGTACCGCGCGAGCGCCTCGGCCACATTGTTCCCGGGGCCCGCGGCTACCAGCGCCTCGACCACGGACGCGCCGAGCCTGAAGAGCGGCTCGTTCGGGTCGTTGTCCTGCGCCCACTCGTCGACCAGCTCGGCGAAGTAGCTGACGTAGCCCAGCGCGTCGCCGTCCGCCGCCGACATCGGCGACCGCACCGGCTCGACGTAGTCGAGCCGCACCAGTTCCCGCCCCTCGCGCTCGACGTAGCCGACGCGCCCCACCGTCATCGGCTCGAGGGCGCCGCCGAACCGCCGCCGGCTCTGGCGCGCGTTCTTCGCGACGCCGCGCTTCTTCCCGCGATCGCGCGTCAGAAACACGACGATCCGATCCGACTCACCGAGCTTGTACGTGCGCAGAATCAGCGCGTCGCTGGTGTGGAGCGGCATTCAGAGGCGGGTATCAAGTTTACTTCAGTCCCAGCTCGCCGAGCATCCCGTCGTCTTCGCGCCATTCGGACTTCACGCGGACGTGCAGGTCGAGGAACACCTTCGTGTCGAAGAACCGTTCGAGCTCCTCGCGTGCCGCCGTCCCGATCTTCTTGATCATCTCCCCGCCCCGCCCGACGACGATGGGCTTGTGCGACTCGCGATCGACGACGATCGAGCAGTAGAGGCGCAGCAGCCGCGAGCCCTCGGCGGGCTCTTCGAACCTGTCGATGACCACCGCGCTCGAAAACGGAATCTCCGCGTGCGTGAACTGCAGCAGCTTCTCGCGGACGATCTCCGCGGCGAAGAACCGCTCCGGCTGGTCGGTCAGATAGTCGGCCGGATACATCGCCTCGCCTTCCGGCAGCCGCTCGAGGAGCACCTGCTCCAGCCGCTCGACGTTCTCGCCCGTCGACGCCGAGATCGGCACGATGTCGGCGAACGTTCCTTCCTTCGCGTAGCGCTCGATGATCGGCAGCAGGCGCGTCTTCTTCATCAGGTCGACTTTGTTGAGAATCAGCACGACCGGGGCCTTCGCGTCCTTCACGAGATCGAACACGAACTGGTCGCCCTTCCCCGCCGGCTCGTTCGCGTCGACGACGAGACCGAGGACGTCGACCTCCTTGATCGTGTCGAGCGCCGTGTCGACCATCCGCACGTTCATGCGATGCAGCGGCCGGTGGATCCCCGGCGTGTCGAGAAACACCACCTGCGCGTCCGGATAATTCTTCACGCCGAGAATCCGCGTCCTCGTCGTCTGCGGCTTGTCGGAGACAATGGCGAGCTTCTCGCCGACGAGACGATTGAGCAGCGTCGACTTGCCCGCGTTGGGACGGCCGATGAAGGAGACGAAGCCGGATTTCACTGCGCGACGCTCACTGTGTTTCGGCGGGCTGCGGCGCCGGCTCGAGCTTCGTCATGCGCACACGCGTGACGCGCCGCCGCTCCGCGTCGAGGATTTCCACGCTGAGGCCGTCGAACTCGAAGTGTTCGCCGATGGTCGGCACACGGCCGATGCGCGCGAGCAGATACCCGCCGACGGTCTCGAAGCCCTCGCGTTCGACCTCGACGCCCAGCCGCTCCGACAACACGTCGATGTCCACCTTGCCGCTGAGCACGAACCGCCCGTGGCCTTCGTCGATCACCTGCTCCGACTCGACGTCGTATTCGTCGCGAATCTCGCCGACGATCTCCTCGAGCATGTCCTCGAGCGTGACGAGGCCGGCCGTGCCGCCGTACTCGTCGACCACGATCGCGCACTGCGTCTGCTGCGTCTGGAACTGCTTCAGGAGCTCGGAGACGAGCTTCGTCTCCGGCACGACGACGGCGGCGCGGATGAGCGGCGCGATCGGTCCGCGGTCGTCGCCCGGTCCGAGGACCACGAGATCCTTGATGAAGACGAACCCGGCGATGTTGTCGAGGCTCTCGCGGAACACCGGGAACCGCGAGTACTCCTGCTCGCGGAACAGATTCCGCAGCTCGCCGATCGTCGCGCTCTCTCTGATCGCGACGATGTCCGGGCGCGGCGTCATCACCTCGCGCACCAGCGTGTCGCCGAAGTCGACGATGCTCTGCAGCAGCCGGCGTTCGCCCTCGCCGATCTGATTCTGGTCGTCCTTCGCGCCGTTCGCGATGGGGCCGGCGGCGTCGGCGGGCGCCGGCGCGGCGGCTTCGGCGTCGGACGCGATCGGCACGGCCGGGCCGCGCGCCGACATGCGCCGCGCGATGCGGCGCGTCAGCGGACCGAGGGCATACGCGACCGGAGCAAACGTCGGCAGCAG
>DATNBT010000375.1:0-2287 GCA_035571855.1 Vicinamibacterales bacterium | reverse complement strand
GGCGCACGCCACGGCGAACAGCGTCATCGCTTCCGCGAACCGGTTGATCGACGTCCGCCACTGCTGCCGCAGCAGCAGCAGAATCGCCGAGATCAGCGTGCCGGCGTGGCCGATGCCGATCCACCACACGAAGTTCGTGATCGCGAACGCCCAGCCGACCGGCGGGATGATGCCCCAGATGCCCGTGCCCTTGAGCACGAGCCACGTCAGCGCGACGAGCAGCAGCATCGTGAGCAGGAAGGCGACGCCGAAGCCGGCGTACCAGCCGAACCCGACGTGCCGCTGCAGGACGATCGAGCTGATTTTGTCGGTGACCGATCCGAACGTGTAGCCTTCGACGCTCGCCTGGACCTCGCTCGTGCCGCCCGCCACCACGTCGTCGTTCACGCGATCGCTCACAGCCCCTCCAGATCGGGGTTGGGATTGCGCACGGCGGCGAGGTACGTCGTGCGCGGACGCGTGTTCAGATCGCCGAGCAGCGCGTAGTTGCGCTCCTCCTCCTTCAGCTTCGCGACGCGGCTGTTCGGATCGTTGATGTCGCCGAAGACGATGGCGTCGGCCGGGCACGTCTGCTCGCACGCGGTCTTGATCTCGCCGTCGCGGACGCGGCGATCGTCCTTCTCCGACTCGATCTTCGCGCGGTTGATCCGCTGCACGCAGTACGTGCACTTCTCCATCACGCCGCGGCTGCGGATCGAGACGTCGGGATTGCGCGCGAGCTGGAAGCTCGGCGTCGTCCAGTCCTGATAGAGCAGGAAGTTGAAGCGGCGGACTTTGTACGGACAGTTGTTCTGGCAGTAGCGCGTGCCGACGCAGCGGTTGTAGACCATGTCGTTCAGGCCTTCGTCGCTGTGGGTCGTCGCGCCGACCGGGCACACGACCTCGCACGGCGCGTTCTCGCACTGCATGCACGGCACCGGCTGGAAGTACGTCTGCGGATTCTGCGGATCGCCTTCGTTGTAGGTGTCGACGCGAATCCAGTGCATCTCGCGTCCGCGCAGCACCTGATCCTTGCCGACGACCGGGATGTTGTTCTCGGCCTGGCAGGCGACGACGCAGGCGTTGCAGCCGATGCACGAGTTGAGGTCGATCGCCATGCCCCACTTGTAGCCGTCGTACTTGACCTCGGGGTAGAGCGTGATGATCTTCGGCGGCGTCTCGTCGCCTTCGCGGACGCCGCGCGGATCCTTCACGAACTCGTCGCGCGTGGTCGCGCGCACCGGGCGGCGGCCTTCCATCTGATGGTGGAACTGCGTGCAGGCGAGCGAGCCTTTCGCGCCGGTGGGGACGATCTCGAGGCCGTCGCCGTGCCACATCGCGTCCGAGGTGCGCAGCGCGCCGGCGTTGAAGCCCGCGCCGTCCGCGAGGGCGCCCCCGCGCTCGCGGCCGTAGCCGAGATGGACCGTCGCGCAATCGTCCGGATGTCCCGGGACCGCGAACAGCAGTCCGCGGACGCTGCGCCCGCGATAGCGCAGCTCGACGGCCTCGCTGTCGATCGTCCCGTGCTCGCCGCCGGTGGTGCCGGGGTCGTTCGCGACGCCGAGCCGCTGCGCCGTGAGCGGGCTGACGAGCACCGCGTTGTCCCACGTCAGCCGCGTGACCGGCTTCGGCAACTCCTGAAGCCAGCCGTTGTTGGCGAAGCGGCCGTCGGCGACCGACGGGTCGAGGCAAAAAACGAGTTCAAGGTTCACGGGACGGCGCGCGGAGGGAATCGTGACGCGCCGTGAGGGCTCGGCGTTCACCGGCGCGAACGCCGTGTTCGGAATCACGCCGTCGTGCAGCCAGCGGCGCCACTCGGCCTCGAAATCCTGCGCCTTCGACTGCGTCTTCCAGTACGCGCGGACGATCTCGTAGGCCGACTGCTCCGGCTGTTCCGTCGTCGCCGCGAGCATCTCGTGGGCCGTCTTGCCGTTGTAGAGCGGCGCGATGAGCGGCTGGACGATCGACGCCGTGCCGTCGAACGCCCGCGCATCGCTCCACGACTCGAGGAAGTGCGCTTCGGGGATGTGCCAGTGGCAGAGCGCCGACGTTTCGTCCGCGTGCTCGCTCAGGTGGACGCGCAGGGGCACTTTGGCGAGCGCGTCGGCGAAGCCGAGATCCACCGGCGCCGAGTACACCGGATTGCTTCCGGCGATGAGCAGCACGTCGACGCGGCCCGCGCGCATGTCGCCGATGAGATCGCGCAGCGACGCGATCTGATCGACGGGCTCGGCTTCCACCGGCTCCGTGTAGACGACCGTGCGGCCGTTGTTGCCGAGCGCCGCGTTCATCGCATGCGCGAGCGCGT
>DATNBT010000374.1:0-3613 GCA_035571855.1 Vicinamibacterales bacterium | reverse complement strand
GATCCGGTCGGCGCCGCAATCAGCGTGTGACGCCGCGACTGGATCTCGCGCCAGCCGCGCTCCTGCGCAGACGTCGGCGTCCCGAGCGTTTCCTCGAACCAGCGTACGACGAGCGGATGAAAGGCGGGAATATCCGCAGTCTATCGCGATCGCGCCCACTTCAGAAGGCGATCGAGAGCCCACGTATTGACGACGAGCTCGGCAGGAACACCCGCAAGGCGCGCGTGCGCGATGGCGGTGTCGATGAAGTTGAAATCCAGCGTGCCGTGGGCGTCCGTGTCCAGCGCGAACAGGCATCCGGCGGCCACGGCGTCCTTCGCCAGCGTGTAGTCGATGTCCTGGCGCGAGGGGTCGCCGTCGATTTCAATCGCGACCTTCGCGCGTTTGGCCGCCGCGAAGACTTTCGGCCAGTCGGCGGTGACGCCCGGCCGCGATCCGTACATGCGTCCGCGCGGATGACCGAGGATGTGCACCCCCGGCGTCCGCACGGCGTCGATCATCCGCCCGGTCTGATCGTGCGGCGACCGCAGCGCCGCGTGCGGAGCCGCGACGACGATCTCGAAGCGGCGGAGCTCGTCTTCGCTCATGTCGACGGTCCCGTCCCCGCGGATGTTGGCTTCGACGCCTTTCAACAGACGGAATCGCCCGGCGTAGCGCTCGTTCAGCGCATCGATGTCCCTGTGCTGGTTCGCGAAGCGCTCCATCGACAACCCGCCGGCGATCGGCAGGCCGTAGGAATGATCCGTGACGGCGCAGTACGCGTAGCCGCGCGCGATCGCTTCGTTCACGATGTCCTCGAGCGACTGGCTGCCGTCGCTCCACGTCGAATGCATCTGCAGGTCGCCGCGATACTGCGCCCTGGTCGGTCCGGTGAGCGACGCGTTGCTCAGGGCCGCGAGGACGCGCGACCGCGTCAGGAAGTGCTGACGCCACATCCGGCTCTGCTCGGCCTTCGAGGTCTGCCCGCTCGACTTGATCGCCTCGGCGACCGTCGGCGATTCCCCGGTCTGCAGCACCTCGAGGATCACGCGCGTCGACGAGGGGCCGACATGCTGAATCTTCCTCAGCGTCCCGTTCGGCTGGAGGTACGACTCGATCGGCTCATCGAGATTGCGAATGGCCGACGCCGCGCGCTTGTATCCCCACTTCGACTGCTGCGACTTCTGCACGGCGGCCAAATCACGCAGCAGTCCGGCGATCTTCGCGTTCAGGTCCTCTGCGTTCGCCAACATCGCAAAGTGTAGGCCGACCTGTACGTCGGGCGTCTACGCGGCCGTCGGTTTCCTGGCGGGCGACACCGGAATCGGAGGCGCGGGCGCGGGCTGCTGCCCCGCTCGCGATCCGTGGCTGTGCGCGTAGACCCAGGTGAACTCCGCGCCGAGCAGGAAGATCTGCGACGAGTAATACACCCACGCGAGGATGATCACGAACGAGCCGGCGGCGCCGAAGCCTGAGCTCACGCTCGCGCGCCCGAGATACAGCCCGATGAGGTACTTGCCGATCTCGAACAGCGCGGCCGTGGCAATCGCGCCCACGGCCACGTCGCGCCACGCGATGTGCACGCGCGGAAGAATCCGGTACGCCATCGCGAACAGCAGCGCCGTGATGCCGAAGCCCGTCAGGATGCTCACGAACTGCAGGAGGTTGTGCCACGTGGGAAACAGCGTGCCGCCCCACTTGTCCACCGCCGACAGCGCCGCGCTGAGCACGAGCGACACCAGCAGCAGGAACCCGATCGCGATCACCATGCCGAACGACAGCAGCCGCGCCCGGACGAGCGCCCAGATGCCCGTTTCCTTTTTCAGCGCGGGCGCACGCCAGATGCGGTCCAGCGACGTCTGCAGCTCCGCGAACACCGACGTCGCGCCGATGATGAGCGTGACGACGCCGACGGCCGAGGCGATGAAGCTCTTCCCGGGCTCGCTCGCGCTCTTCAGCAGATCCTGAATGGCCTTCGCGCTGTCGGCGCCCAGCAGGCTGCCGAGCTGCGCCACGATCTGGCCGCGCGCGGCTTCCTGGCCGAACACCAGCCCGGCGACGGCGATGACGACGATGAGGACGGGCGCGAGGGAAAACGTCGTGTAGTACGCGAGCGCCGCGCCCATGCTGGACGCGTAGTCGTCGTTGAAGGCGTCCCACGCCTTGCGGAGGAGCTGCAGATACCGTCGCGCTGACAACATCCCGACCTTCGCGTTCCTCGTCTCCTTTCCCCTCATTGCAAGCGCCTCGCCGCAACTCTCAGATCCGCGACGAACCGCCGGTATTCCTGGTGCCGCGTCTGCTCATCCGGCGCGCGAAGAATGGATGAGGGATGTACCATCTTCACGATGCTTCACAGATCGCAATTGCGGCACGACTTCGCCGCGGTCCGGACTCGCGCAAGCGATCGCGAGGGCATTTTCCTTGCACTACCTCTGCCATCATGCCGAGACCTCTCTGGAAAGGCGCCATCTCGTTCGGCCTCGTCAGTATTCCGGTCGAACTGCATACCGCCGTCCGCGACACGCGGCCGCACTTCCGGATGCTCCACGCCACGGACAAGTCGCCGGTGAAGTTCGAACGCGTCTGCATCCGCGAGGGCGAGCCGGTCGCCTGGCCGGATCTCGTCAAAGGCTACGAGATTCAGAAAGGCCACTTCGTCGTGCTGACCAAGGACGACTTCAAGGCCGCCGCCGTCGAGAAGACACAGACCGTCGAGATCCTCGACTTCGTGAAGTCGGAGGAGATCGACGACCGCTTCTTCGAAGTGCCGTACTACCTGACGCCCGGCAAAGGCGGCGACCGCGCCTACGCGCTGCTGCGCGAAGCCTTGCGGGATTCCGGGCGCGTGGGCATCGCCCGATTCGTCCTGCGCGACAAGCAGCACCTGGCAGCCGTCGAAGTGATCGACAAGGCCCTTGTCCTCAGCGTGATGCGCTTCGAGGACGAGCTCGTCGACACAAAGGCGCTGCACTTTCCCGAGAAAGCGGAGATCCGCAAGCCGGAGCTGGAGATGGCGAAGTCGCTCGTCGACAGCCTGGCCGCCGAATGGGACCCGTCGAAGTACACTGATCAATACCGAGAGAACCTGATGAAGATCATCAGGGCGAAGGCGAAGGGCCGGAAGGTCGATCTCGAGGCGGACGAAGAGAAGCGTCCGGCCGAAGTCGTCGATCTGATGGAGCGCCTGCGCCGGAGCCTCGAGCATACGAAGGCAACGCCCGCGAAGGCCGCAGTCCCTCGGACCAGGGACCGGAAACCAGGGAACAAGGACCATCGAGGACATCCACGCCGCCGTTCGGTCGCATGAGCGATGGCTCAGACGCCAGACGTCCGTCGTCTCCGCCGATCTCCGCCGCAAGCATCAGCGGATGCGCGAGAGCGCGTTCGTCTTCCTGCGCGGGACGTTCTTCCGCTGGATGCAGGCGTGGCCGGAACGCTGCGCGAAGCTGGACAAGGCGCCGCGGGTCGTCGGCGTCGGCGATCTCCATCTGGAAAACTTCGGCACCTGGCGCGACCGGGACGACCGCCTCGTGTGGGGCGTCAACGACGTCGACGAGGCGTGGCCGGTGCCGTACACCCTCGACCTCGTGCGGCTCGCGACGAGCGCGCTGCTCGCGATTCGTGAAGGCCA
>DATNBT010000373.1:0-4663 GCA_035571855.1 Vicinamibacterales bacterium | reverse complement strand
AATCTCTGGTCCATGGTGTACCTTTCCTATTCTATGAGCGAACACTTCACTCGGCGGATGACTGGAAGCTTCTGAAGGAAATGCGCAAGCTCGCGCCGGCCGAGTTCGAGGCCTGGGTCGGGCTCGACAAGATCGTCGGGCGGGACGGCGCGATTCCGCGCAAGTATCGCGAGCTGATGGCGCTGGCGGTGGCGTGCACGACGCAGTGTCCCTACTGCCTCGAGGCGCACGCCAAGGGGGCGCAGGCCGCGGGCGCGACGCGCGAGGAGATCGTCGAGGCGTCGATGATTGCGGCGGCGCTGCGGGCGGGCGCCGGCGCCACCCACGGCATGCTGGCGCTGAAGTTCTTCGACGCCGCCGCGGCGGCGAAGGCCACGACGTAGGAGCCGGGCCGTGACCGAGCTGAACTGGTCCTGGATCGCGCTGATGGCGACGGTGCCGGGCGTGCTCGGCGTCCTGCTCGCCTGGCCGTGCTGGCGCAAGACCGAGATCATCCTCGGCAACCTGGCCGGCACGGCGATTATTCTGGGCTTCGCGTTCGCGCTCATCTTCCGCGAGTCGGCGGAAGTCGATCGCGTCACGCGCGAGTGCCTCGCGGCCGGCTACACCTGCTGGCCCACGCCGAGCGCGTTCGTCCGCTACGCCATTTACGCCGCGATCGGTTTCATGGAAGTCGTGGCGCTGTTCATGGCCAGCCTGTCGGTCGAGCGGCGGATCCGCGACCGGCGGTATGCGCCCGAGTGGCGGTAAGTACGTACAAGCCACGGAGTCACAGAGATCGCGAATAACGAGTAGAGGGCCACCGAGAACGGTTGTCTCTGTGGCTCCGTGGCTCGTACGTTGGCGTAGAATGACGCCCACCTGAGGGGAGGGCGGCATTTGAGACCACTCGGCTACGTCATCGTCTTCGCGGTCGGTCTGGCGGCAGGGCACTTCGCGACGCACTACTACGATGCGTCGCATATGGGCGCGAGGACGGTCGCCAAAGCGCCTCCGGCGCAGCCACCCGCCGAGCAGGCCGAAGCCCCGCGCGTCGCCAACGTCGCCTTCGACAAGGAACCGCTCTGGGCCTACGGCTTCACCGACGAGGCCAAGCCGACCGACAAGGCCCAGCCGCAGGCGCCGCCGTCGCACGAGCCCCGCAAGAACCAGGACCTCGGCGAGCAGACGCGCAAGCGCACCGTCGACGGCAGCACCGCGCAGTACAACCTCGTCGAGATCCGCGACCTCCACAACGTCATCGACTGGTTCCCGGCCGATCATCCGAAGATGCCGTCGCTCATCGAGCACGGGCCGGCGTCGCAGGGCGAGATCGGCCGCGGCTGCGGCGGCTGCCATTTGCCGAACGGACGCGGCCGCCCCGAGAACGCGCCGCCCGGCGGACTGCCCGCCGCGTACTTCGAACGCCAGATCCAGGACTTCCGCCACGGCCTGCGCTACACCGCCGATCCGCGGAAGGCGAACACCAACACGATGATCGATCTCGCGAAGGCGATGAGCGAGACCGAGATCAAGGAAGCCGCGGAGTACTTCTCGTCGATCAAGCCTGTCGAACACTGGATCCGCGTCGTCGAGTCGCCGACCGCGCCGAAGGTCCGCTACGTCGGCCAGCTGGCGCAGCTCGCAAAAGAGAACGGGAAGCCCGCCGGCATGGAGCCGATCGCCGGCCGCATCATCGAGACGTCCGAGGACGAAGAGCAGAACGAGACGCTCCGCAACCCGCACTCGGGCTGGGTCGCCTACGTCCCGCCGGGCGCGATTAAGAAGGGCGAAGATCTCGTCACGACCGGCGGCATGAAGATCGCCGGCGGCCGGATCGTCCAGGGCAAAACGACCGCCTGCGGCACGTGCCACGGCCTGAACCTGACCGGCGTCGTCGGCGCCGACGTGCCGCCGATCGCCGGCCGCTCGCCGAGCTACCTCGTCCGCCAGCTGTTCGACATCCAGCAGGGCACGCGCAACGGCGGCCAGGCGCAGCTCATGAAGCTGGTCGTCGCGAATCTCACGCAGGAAGATCTCGTCGACATCGCCGCGTACATCGCGTCGCGGCCGCAGAACGCGCCGCAGACGGTGGCGCCGGTGGCGACGAATTAGAGGTCGGAGGTCGGACGTCAGGAGGTCAACATGTTCGTGCTCGCGCTCTTACTCGCTGCAACGAGTCCGACAAATTGCGACGCCATCAAGACGATGTCGACGCCGACGACGATCGTGATGTCGGCCGAGTCGGTGCCGGCCGGCGTCTTCACGACGCCCGTCGCCCAGCCCGCGCCGGCGCGCGGCGTCGCGCCTGCCGCGGCGGCGGCCGCGGCCGCCGGCGGAGCGACGCTGAATCGCGAGCCCATCCCCGCGCACTGCCGCGTGAAGCTGACGCTGAAGCCGACCTCGGACTCCAACATCTACTCCGAGCTCTGGATGCCGACGGAGAACTGGAACGGCAAGCTGCTCGTCGTCGGCAACGGCGGGTTCGCCGGGTCGATTCAGGGCTACGGCGACATGCAGGTGGCGCTGCGTCTCGGGTACGCGACGGCCGCGACCGACACGGGCCACAACGTGAACGACGGACCGAACGGCATGTTCGCGCTCGGCCATCCGGAGAAGATCGTCGACTTCGCGTACCGCGCGCTCCACGACACGACCGTCGAGAGCAAGCGGCTGATCCGGACGATGTACAGCCGCAACGCGCAGTACTCGTACTACAAGGGCTGCTCGACGGGCGGACGCATGGGCATCATGGCGGCCACGCGGTTCCCCGACGACTACGACGGCATCATCGCCGGCGCGCTCGCGAACCGCCACATCCACATGCACACGGCCGGCTTCGCGCGGCAGGTCGAGCTCGCGCGGCATCCGGACATGGCGATCGGCAGGGAGAAAGCGCAGCTCGTGACGGACGCCGTCATGAACAAGTGCAACGTGCTGCACGAGACGTTCCTCAACAATCCGGAACAGTGCTCGTTCGATTTCTCGACGCTGCTGTGCAAGGGCGGACCTGGAGGCGTCGTCGACAACGAGTGTCTGACGCAGCCCGAGCTCAAGGCCGTCGAGATGTATTACGGCGGCGTGAAGAACAGGAAGGGCGAGACGATTTTCGCCGGACAGGTGCTCGGCAATCCGCTCAACGAGCTGCGCAGCAACCAGAACATCAACGTCACGGACACCGTGCGCATCTGGGCGTTCCAGAACGCGAACTACGACTGGCACACCTTCGACATCGATCGCGACATGCCGGTCATCGACTCGAAGATCGGGTTCGTCGACGCGACCGATCCGGATCTGAAGAAGTTCAAGGCGCACGGCGGCAAGCTGCTGCTGTACGCCGGCTGGGCCGACACCGGCATCACGCCGAAGAACACGGTCGAGTACTACCAGAGCGTCTCGAAGAAGATGGGCAGGGAGACGTCCGACGTCGCGCGGCTCTTCATGGTGCCCGGCATGGGCCACTGCCGCGGCGGCGACGGCCCCGACACGTTCGACACGATCGGCACGCTCGAGAAGTGGCGCGAGCAGGGACAGGCGCCGGTGACGATGGCCGCGAAGAATCTGAAGTCGGGCCTATCGCGTCCGCTGTGCGCGTATCCGCAGTACGCGAAGTACACGGGCACCGGCGATCTGAAGGACGCCGCGAATTGGTCCTGCGTCGCGCCTTAGTTACCGTTGCGCTGCTCGGGGCCGTCGTGTCGGCGGCCCCGTACACCGCGCCGCGTGCCGCCGACGGCCACGCGGATCTGTCCGGAGTGTGGGAGAACATCAGCGCGACGCCGCTGCAGCGGCCCGCGCAGTTCGCGAACACGCCGCTCCTGAGCGACGCGCAGCTCGCGGACCTGCAGAGGCGCGCGGCGAAGATGTTCGCGCCGGACCAGGACGCCGCGTTCGGGGACCAGTTCTACACCTCGCTCCTGAACGACGCGAACGGCGGCGCGGCCGGCGCCGGCACGTACAGCGCGAACTGGCTGCCGGATCGCCTCATCGAGCGGCGGACGTCGCTCATCACCGATCCTCCCGACGGAAAACTCCCGCCGTTCACCGGGAGCTACACGGCTGCGCGTGCGGCGGCGGCGGCTGTTCGTCCGCGATTCATCCGTGGTCCGGAAGACATGTTCGTCACCGACCGCTGCATCTCGTACGGCGTGCCGGATCTGTTCGCCGCCTACATGAGCGTGTACCGCATCTTCCAGTCGCGCGATCAGGTCGTGATCACGATGGAGAAGATCCACGACACGCGAATCATCCCGCTCGACGGCCGTCCGCACATCTCGTCGAAGATCCGCCACTACATGGGCGATCCGCGCGGGCACTGGGACGGCGACACGCTCGTCGTCGAGACGACGAACTTCCATCCGAACGGCAACGCGATGGGCGGGCTGTTCAGGTTTCCCGATCAGAATCTCACGCTGACCGAACGCTTCACGCGTTCAGGGCCTGACGCGGTCACCTACGAGTTCACGGTCGACGATCCGACGGTCTGGACGCGGCCGTGGTCGGCGATGGTGCCGTGGACGCGCGCGCGCGGCACGAGCTACGAGTACGCGTGCCACGAGGGCAACTACAGCCTGCGCAACATGCTGAGCGTGGCGCGATATGAGGAAGCGCACTGATGCAAAACGCTCCACCACTGAGGACACAGAGGACATGGAGATTTTTCTCGTCATTTCTCTGTGTTCTC
>DATNBT010000372.1:0-2897 GCA_035571855.1 Vicinamibacterales bacterium | reverse complement strand
GGCGTGTGCCAGCCGGGACGGTTGCCGACGAGGACGATGTGGTTGTGCGCGTCGATGATGCCGGGGATGGCCGTCCGGCCTTTGAGGTCGATGCGCCGCGCCCCGCGGGCGGACACGCTGTTCCCCACGGCCTCGAACCGGCCGTTCCGCACGAGCGCCTGCGAAACGACGCGCCGGCCGGCGTCCATCGTGTGGATGCGTCCGTTGACGAACAGGAGGTCCTGAGACTGGGCGGACAGCCCGCGGACTCCGAATCCGCCGAGCGTCAGCGCGGTGGTCGTCGAGACAAATTCCCGGCGTGTGATGTGGGGCATGATCTCAGCCACGAAGTCACGAAGGCGTTTATCGTACGTCTCCCAGCTCTCTCATCAGCGCATCCAGCTGTTGATACTGCAGACACCCCGGCGTCGGCGGCGACGGCGGGCAGCCGGTCGCCCGCCAGCCGTACTCCATCTCGATCCGCTTCGCGAGATCCTCGCGGCTGATGCCCGACCGTACGAGCTCGAGCAGGTGCGCCTGCATCGCGGCCACGCCGTTCCGGAACGCCCGCACGTCGTTCTTCGTCGCGACAGGTCCGTGTCCGGGGATGACGGCCTCGACGTCGAGCGCCAGCGCGCCGTCGAGCGTTCTGGTCCACTCCATCAGGCTGCCGCCCTGCGACGAGTCCACGAACAGGTTCGATCCCGGCGGAAACGTCCTCGCGCCGGCCCGCGCCGCACCCGTCATCAGAAAGAGATCGCCGGTGTGGATCACTTTCAGATCGGGGAAGTAGACGATGGCGTCGCCGCTGGTATGGCCGCGGCCGAACCAGAGGGCGCGCACTTCCTGGCCGCCCAGAAACACCGACGTCTCGTCGGAGAACGTGATCCGCGGCAGCCCGATCGGCGTGCCCGGCGTGTCCTCGAAGTACGGCGTCCGGTGCGCGACGAGGTTGGCGCGGACGTTCTTGTGCGCGATCACTTCGGCGATCGGCAGCATCAGGGCATCGCCGCCGGCATGGTCGTCGTGCTGATGCGTATTGATGACGTAGCGCAGGGGCTGGCTGGTGACCGCTTTGATCGCGGCCAGCATGTCGTCGTGATTGCGGTAGAACATGTCGTCGACGAGCACGACGCCCTCGCTCGTCACGAGCATCGCGACGTTGCCGCCCTCGCCGGCGATCACATACAGGTTATCCCTGAGTCTGGTCGTCGTGAGCGGCCGCGCCGGCTTCTGTGTCTGCGTGTGCGCCGCCCACGACATCGCGACCACCGCGAGAAGCACGACGATAGATCTGGTCTTCACGCCAGCGGAATCTTAGCAGGGTCTCCGCGTCTGTCCAGTCCCAACAGACAGACGCCGCGCGATTTGATGTGATGTGCGTTGATGCCTCCGCGCGACGTTACGTCTGGTGTGACTACGATGGGACAGTCGAATTGAACGGCGGTCACAGCCCAACATATGCACGCGTGACACGTAAAGCCGACCATGTAGCAAAGGCCCTGGGCAGGCGCGTGCGCGCCCTGAGGACCGCGAAAGCCTGGTCTCAGGAACGACTCGCCGAAGAGTCCGGGATGCACCGCACCTACATGTGGGGCATCGAGCAGGGCACCCGCAATCCGTCGATCCGCCACCTCGGCCGGCTCGCGGATGCCCTCGGCGTTCCTCTCCGGTCCCTGTTCGAAGACGTCTAGCGCTTCGCGCTGAAGAGTCCCCGGAAGCGGCTCGAGTTCGCGAGCGTCCGCGCGATCTGCGGATCGACGCCGTGCTCGGTCAGCCCCCGCACGACCGCCTGATACCCGGCGATGATGTCCTCGGCCGCCCGGATGGGATCCGGTGCGCGGAACGCCGCCTTCGCCAGCGTCCTCGCGAACTCCACGTTGTCTTCGAACTTCTTCAGCAGCCGGGCGAAGTCCTTGAAATGCTCCATGGCCTTGCGCTTCGGGGCGCCCGCCTTGAAGCACGCGTTCGCCAGCGTTCTGGCGACGCTCGGGTCGATCGCCTGGAGCTGCTGCTCGACGCCCTGGTATTCCTCCAGATAACGGCGCCCCGACGCGACCGGGTGCGCCGCCTCGATGGCGGCGTCGAAGATCGTCCGCGCAATCCGCCGGTCGGCGGCGGAGAGCTCGTCGAGGAAGTCCTCGACCTGCCGCGCCGACATCTTCGGCAGCACGCGGATGATCTGCCGTTCGCCAAGCCCCAGGTGGTGCCGGAGCCTGGCGATCTCCTGCCGCAGGATCTGTCCCGCCGCCCGCCACACGGCGTGATCGCCGAGTTCGCCCTCTTTGAACTTGAAGACGAACTGGAAGGCGATTCGCCGTGCCAGCGGCGCCGGCACGTCCTGGGCTTCGAGCGCGGCGGCGATGTCCGCCCGCCGCCGGCTCTTGCCGTCCGAAAGCGCACCCCGGCGCATCGGTGTGTGACGTATGCGCGCGAGCAGCGCCTGTGCCGATTGCGTTGCTGCGTCCACCGGGTGTCCCCGCTCCGGATGATGGCGTGACGACTACATCTCGCGCTCGCCGGTGCGGATCTTGTAGCTCGCCCCCACCGGCGTCACGAACACCCGGCCGTCGCCGATCTCTCCCGTCTTCGCCGCGTTGACGATCGCCTTGATCGTCGACTCGACGAGGTTGTCGGCGACCACGGTCTCGATCTGCATCTTCGGCAGGAGGCTGACGTTGTACTCCTTGCCGCGATAGATCGCGGTGTGGCCCTTCTGCTGGCCGTGGCCGCGGACTTCGGTGACCGTCATGCCGCTGATGCCGGCTTTCTCGAGCGCTTCCTTGACGTCATCGACTTTGTTGGGCCGCACGATTGCTTTGATGAGCTGCATCTCGTCCTCCTAAAACTTGCTGCTGCCGTGCAGCGCTTCAGACGGATGCGTCGCGAATTCCGGATACGCGAACATGCCGTGTTCG
>DATNBT010000371.1:0-5289 GCA_035571855.1 Vicinamibacterales bacterium | reverse complement strand
TCGCTGGCGCTGTTCGCGATGATCGCGGTCGGCTACCTGTTCGGGCGCTCGTTCATCAGCCCGATCCTCACGCTGCAGCGCGGCACGCACGAAGTCGCCGCCGGCGAGCTCGATACGCGGGTCGCCATCGACTCGCGCGACGAGTTCGGCGACCTCGGCGAGGCGTTCAACACCATGGCCGACCGCCTGGTGCAGCTGCAGGAGGACGTCAAGCGGCAGGAGCGGCAGGCGATGTTCGGCCGCGTCGCCGCCGGCCTGGTCCACGATCTGTCGCATCCGATCCAGAACATCGGCAACAGCACGCGGCTGCTGCTGCGCGACGATGTCGACACCGAATCGCGCGAGATGTTCCGCCGCACCATCGAGCGCGAGCTGGCGACGCTCAAGCGCTTCATGGACGACCTGCGCAACATCGTCAAGCCGAAGCCGGTGGAGCGCTTCGCGATGGACGTGAACGGATCGGTGGCCGAGGTCGTCGAGGCGATGCGCTCCGAAGGCGAGCGCACCGGCGTCGCCGTGGAGGCGCAGTTCGCGCCCGGCCCGCTGGTCATCGACGGCGACCGCTTCGCGCTCGGCCGCGTCTACCGCAACCTGATCACCAACGCGATTCAGGCGACCGAGCCCGGCGGCCGCGTCACGGTCACGACGTCGCGCACCGGCGACACGATCGCGATCTCGGTCGCCGACACCGGATCGGGCATTCCCGCCGATCGCCTCGGCGCGATTTTCGAGGACTTCGTCACGACCAAGCGCCGCGGCCTCGGCCTCGGCCTCGCGATCTCGAAGCGGATCGTGGAACAGCTCGACGGCACCATCACGGTGGAAAGCGAAGTGGGACGGGGAACGACATTCACGCTGCGGTTCCCTGCGCGCGACGACCGGTCGGCGCAGGCCGCGGCCAGTTAGGACAAAGGGGGGAACAATGTTCCGGACACTCGTCAAGACGGACGCGCTGGCAATCGACGACCAGACCTACTCGGTGCGGTATTTCGAGGTGCGCACGCTGCGCGGCGGACGCCGCTACAGCGCCGAGCTGCTGCTCGGGCCCGACGATCGCATCATCCTGGACGACGACTCGATGACCAATCTGGAAGCGAAAACCACGCGGCTGGTGCCGGCGACGGTGTACAGCCGGCTGCTGGCGGGACGCGCGACGGCGGCCTGACTCTCGAGCGTGCGCAACGGCGGGTGGATGGGTCGCCCACCGCTGCGCAACGGCGTCCTACTTCTTCGGCAGGACGGTATCCTTCAGCTGCTTGGCGATTCTCGCCTTCACGACGGTCTTCGCCGGAATCTTGATCGCTTCGCCGGTGGCCGGATTGCGGCCCATCCGCGCCTTGCGCTTCTGCACGACCAGCTTCACCATGCCGGGCAGCACGAATTCGCCCGACCGCTTCAGCTCGCGTTCGGCCAGCACCGTGAGCTCGTCGAAGAACTCACGAGCCTGCGTGCGCTTGACCTCGAAGCGCTCGGCGAAATGTGAAAACAGCTCGGATTTGCCCATACGGCGGGCGTCACTCATTTCGTCCCCCATCTCTGTTACTCAACGCGCAAAATTGTTGACGACGCTATCACGGTCACGTCGACTCCGCGCGCGCAGCGGCGATCGCCGTTTTTCTTCGAAAAACGCGGTATCCTAGCTCGCGGCTGAAACCCATGTCAACGGCGCAACTGGAGACTTTCCCTAACCCGCGGCCCGAACGGGACTACGAAATCCACATCGACTGCCCTGAGTTCACGTCGGTGTGTCCGAAGACCGGCCTCCCCGACTTCGGCACCATTCGTATCACTTATACGCCCGGCGCGAAATGCGTCGAGCTCAAGTCGCTCAAGTATTACCTGATCGATTTCCGCAACCGCGGCATTTTCTACGAGGCGGTGACGAATCAGATCCTCGACGATCTCGTCGGGCTCCTCGCTCCGCGCCGCATGACCGTCGTCGGCGACTTCTCGGCGCGCGGGGGCATCACGACGAAGGTCGTGGCGACGTATGACGGCGCATCGCATTCCCATTGAGCAGGAAATCGATCTGCACGCGTTCGCGCCGCACGACATTCCGTCCGTCGTAGAGGATTACATCGCCGAAGCGGCGCGTCTCGGGTTCCGCGAAGTGCGCGTCGTGCACGGCCGCGGCAAAGGAGTCCAGCGCGGAATCGTGCAGGCGACGCTCGAACGGCTGCCGCAGGTCGAAGCGTTCCGGGACGACACGGCGTCTCACCTGGGAGCCACGCTCGTCTGGCTCCGAGCGGATCTGTAAGCGCGACCGCCGAAAGCGTTACGCCGATCGGCGGCAACACCGGAAAATCCCGGCAATCCCGACAGGTACGGCCCTTGCCTTGCCAGGTGGCGTGGCAAACCATCATCCGTCCGTCCCGTCACCGATCTCTCTGAAAAACGTCAGGCACGACCGTCCTGCGCAGGACGAGTGGGGCATGTTCGATCCCAAGCAGGCCGGGGTCGAGGCGCTGCTCCGGAAGCTCCAGGCGCGCACGGTCGACAAAGACACCGAGCCCGAGCTGCCGCCGGTGAAGCCGGTGTCGCCGAAGAAGTCGGCGTAGCAGGTATGATGGCGCGTGCGCGCACGCGCCGTCCTGCTCGCGTTCACGCTCGCTTCCGGCGTCCTCTCAGCTCAAGCGCCTCCCGCCGGCGTCCCCGCTCCTGACGCGACGATTGGATTTCGTCCGGGCAGCGACGGCAAGCTCGCGCCGGCCGACGACATCGAGAAATATTTCGAGAGCGTCGCGGCGGCCTCGGACCGCGTCAAGCTCGTCGACCTCGGCCAGACGACGGAGCGGCACCGGACGATTGCGGCGATCGTCTCGTCGGCTGAGAACATCCGCAACCTCGAGGCGATTCGCACCGCCAACCAGCAGCTCGCCGATCCGCGGACCCTCGCCGACGAGGACGCGCGAAAACTCGCCGCCTCGCAGAAAGCCGTCGTCGCCATCGGCGCGAGCATTCACGCGACGGAGATCGGGGCGACGCAGACCGCGCTCGAGCTGCTGCACACGCTCGCGACCGCCTCCGACGCGCAGACCACACGCGAGCTCGACGACCTCGTCGTCATCGTCATCCCGATGCTGAACCCGGACGGCCACCGGCTGGTCGTCGACTGGTACAACAAGAACAAAGCGACCGCGTTCGAAGGCGGACCGATGCCGTGGCCCGATCACAGTTATGCCGGGCACGACATCAACCGCGACGCGTTCATGATGAACCTCGCGGAGAGCCGCAACCTCGCGCGGTTCTTCTATCGCGAGTGGCATCCGCAGGTGTTTCTGTCGATGCACCAGATGGACGGCGGCGGCGCGCGCTTCTTCACGCCTCCGGTCGCGGATCCGATCGATCCGAACGTCGACCCGCTGATCTGGCGGGAAGCGGCGATGCTCGGCTCCGCGATGACGCTCGAGCTGGAGCGCGACGATCGGCCCGGCGTCGTCTCGAACAGCCTCTTCGATTACTACTCGCCGGGGTACGAGGACACGGCGCCGCTCGGACACAACACGGTGTGCCTGCTCACCGAAGCCGCGCGCGTCAAAGTCGCGACGCCGGTGAACGAGCCGAAGTCCGACGACGTTCCACGCGTCAGCGCGCCGCATCCGTGGCCGGGCGGGCCGTGGACGCTCGGCGACATCGTCGAGTACGAGATGAGCGCGGTGCGCGGACTGTTGCGCGCGGCAGCCGCCTATCGCGAGGACATCGTCTGGAACTTCTATTCGACCGGCCGGCGCGCGGTTGAAGCCGGACGCAAGAGCGCACCGTTCGCGTACATCGTGCCGCCGGGCCAGCACGACGTGCTGGCCGCCGTGAAGCTGGAGCAGCTGCTCATCGACGGCGGTGTCGAGATCCAGCGCGCGTCGGAGGTCTTCACCGCCGGCGGGATTTCCTACCCGGCGGGCTCGGACATTATTTTTCTCGCGCAGCCGTACCGGTCGTACGTGAAGACGCTGCTCGAGCGGAAGGATTATCCCGCCGGCGCGGGCGATCGGCCGTACGACGTCACGGGCTGGACGCTGCCGGCACAGATGGGCGTCGACGTTCGGTCCGTCGATCAGCCGTTCGAGGCGCCGGTGATGTCGCAGCTGACGGCTCCCGCAGTGGCGCCGCCGGCCGTTACTCTCTGGGGCGACCGCAAACCGAATTACTACCTGATCGAGACACGTTCGAACGCCGGGGTGCTCGCCATCAATCGTCTGCTCGCCGCCGGAGTGAAGGCGTCCTCACTCGACGTGCCGATCGACGTCAACGGCTTCCAGTACGGCGTCGGCTCGCTCGTCGTGCCCGCCGGCAAGAACATCGACCGGACGCTGCTCTCGATCGTCCGGCCGCTCGCGCTGCGCATCGACGCGGTCCGCGGGAAGGCGCCGACGAACGTGCATCCGCTCATTGCGCCGCGCGTCGGCGTCTACAAGCCATACGGCGACAACACCGACGAAGGCTGGACGCGCTGGGTGCTGGAACAGTACGAGTTTGCCGTCAGCAGTATCTCGACGCCGGAGATGCGCGCCGGCATGCTGCGCGGCCGCTTTGACGCGATCGTCCTGCCGAACGTGCCGGCCGCGGCGCTCAAGGCGGGCATGAGCCCTGAAGAAGTTCCGGCGCCATTCGCGGGCGGTCCTGGCGACGAAGGGCTGCAGGCACTCGATGCATTCGTGCGGGCGGGCGGCACCCTCGTCTGCCTCGATTCGTCATGCCCGCTTGCCGTCGATTTGTTCAAGCTGCCCGTGAAAGACGTCGCGCACGAGCCGGGCGACGCGCTCGTCGCGCCGGGAACGATCGTGCGGCTTCAGATCGACACGTCCGATCCGCTGTCCGCGGGAATGCCTGCAGAGACCGCCGCCTTCTTCGCCTCGAGTTCGGCGTACGCCGCTGAAGGCGCCGGCGGCTTGCGGACCGCCGCGACGTACGGCGGCCACGATCCGAAGACGCTCCTCGTCAGCGGACTTCTCCGCGGGTCCGAGGTGCTGCAGGGCCGCGCCGCCGTCGTCTCCGCCAGGGTGGCTGCGGGACGCGTGGTCCTGTTCGGCTTTCCGGTTCAGCATCGCGGCCAGACGCTCGCGACGTTCAGGCTTCTCTTCAACGCCCTCTTTCAATAGGCACGCTCGTTGCCTTCCCTGGTCCGCGCAGCCGTGCGTGGACGTGGTTTCCTCAGGTTCCTGATCTGAACTCGCGTTACCGCGCAGTAACTGCCATTGGACAGGACCGCAGGACGTGCAGATTTTTCACGCAGGCGATGTCGTCCGCGCGCGACGTGAGACATGGCGCGTCGCCGACGTCCGGACGTTCGAC
>DATNBT010000370.1:0-2864 GCA_035571855.1 Vicinamibacterales bacterium | reverse complement strand
CGACACCGAGAACGCGAGCACGTCGAACTCGCCGACCTCGCTCTGCGACTCGAGCGTCACGAGCGGCGTGCGGCTCGCGACGAGCTCCTTCAGCTCCTGCTTGGGCGGCAGGAACACGCGCTCGCACACCACGTCGTCCTGCGCGTTGAAAAGGCGGTAGACGGTCTGGAAGCCGAGGTTCGACATCCCGACCCAGTACGTGTTCGGAAACGCCAGCGCCACGCGCAGGCGGTCGCCATGCGGCTTGGTGATGTAGCCGGTTTCTTTAGAAAGGGTGAGACGTGCGCGTTCGCGTTGTTCCCAGGACTTCATGTAGAACCGGCAGCGAGATCGTCAGGCCATTGCTCATGCATCGTCGGCGATCTCGCATACCGTGGATCTACCTACTCTATCAGCCCTCCTGCCTTCTGAGAAATGCCGGCACGTCAAGGTTGAGGTCGAAGTCCTGATCCGTCGCCGCAGGCGCGGCCGGTGAGGCGTTGAACGGCAGATCGAACGCCGCGCGACGCGCAGGCGCGATCGCCGTCGAGCCCGCCGCGATTGGCGCGGCGGCAGCAGCGGGGGCTGCCGCGGCGGGCGCCGCCGGCGCCGCGGGTGCGGCCGCAGCAGCGGGCGGCTGCGCCTTCGCGCGCGCGGCTTCCGCGGCGTACGCCGACATGTCGACCGGCGTGGCGTGACCCGGAGGCTCAGGCCGGCGCTGCGTCCCGACCTGCGGACCGAAGCCGGTCGCGATGACCGTGATTTTCACTTTGCCCTTCAGCGCGGGGTCGACGACGGCGCCGAAGATGATGTTGGCGTCTTCGTCGGCGGCTTCCTGGACGATCGACGAGGCCTCGCTCACTTCGACGAGCGACAGATCCGGTCCGCCGGTGACGTTGATGATCACGCCGCGCGATCCGTTGACCGATGCCCCTTCGAGCAGCGGGCTCGAGATCGCCTTCCGCGCGGCTTCCATCGCGCGGTCCGGTCCCTCGGCGATGCCGGTGCCCATCATCGCGAGGCCCATGCCCGACATGATCGTCTTCACGTCGGCGAAGTCGAGGTTGATGAGGCCGGGCACGAGGATCAGGTCCGAGATGCCCTGAATCGCCTGCCGCAGGACGTCGTCCGCCGTCGCGAACGCTTCGGTGAGCGGGGTGTTGCGATCGATGATCGTCAGCAGGCGCTCGTTGGGAATCGTGATGATCGTGTCGACGCAGTCCTTGAGCGCCTCGAGCCCGCGCTCGGCCTGCATCTGCCGCTTCTTGCCCTCGAACTTGAACGGCTTGGTGACGACGGCGATCGTCAGCGCGCCGAGCTCGCTCGCGAGGCTCGCGATGACCGGCGCCGCGCCGGTGCCCGTGCCGCCGCCGAGGCCGGTCGTGACGAAGATCATGTCGGCGCCCGTGAGCGCCTGGATGATCCCCTCGGTGTCTTCGAGCGCGGCCTGCCGGCCGACGTTCGGATCGGCGCCCGCGCCGAGGCCCTTCGTCAGCTTGCCGCCGATCTGAATCTTGGTCGGCGCCGGGCTCACGCGCAGCGCCTGCGCGTCGGTGTTGGCGACGATGAACTCGACGCCGTCGAGCCGCGCCATCACCATCCGGTTGACGGCGTTGCTGCCGCCGCCGCCGACGCCGATGACCTTGATCCTCGCTCCCGTCTGATCCTCTTCCATTTCACCCAGCCTCAGACGGAGGGCGTCATCGTTCGACTGCTGTTTGCGATCAGCCATTCGTGATCTCCATTAGAAGAATTCCTTGAACAGTCCGCGCAGCCGGCCGGCGACGCGCACGAGCGCGCCCGCGCCGACCGGCGCGCGCGCCGGATCGCCCACCGTGTTCCGATATCCGTACAGCACGAGCCCGACGGCCGTGGCGAACGTCGGGCTGTTGACGTGATCCGCGAGGCCGCCCACGCCCGACGGCGTGCCGCGGCGGATCGGCAGATCGAAAATCTGCTCGGCGATTTCGGGAATGCCGTCGAGAATCGAGCCGCCGCCGGTCAGCACGATTCCCGAGTTGAGCGCCTTCTCGTAGCCCGCGCGCCGGATCTCGTCCCACACGAGATGGAAGATCTCCTCCGCGCGCGGCTGCAGGATCTCCGACAGAATCCGCCGCGCCATCACGCGCGGCTTGCGGCCGCCGACGCTGGCGACCTCCATCGTGTCCTCTTCGTCGACCATGCTCGACAGCGCGCAGCCGCACTTCCGCTTGATCTTCTCCGCGTCCGGCAGCGGCGTCCGCAGGCCGACGGCGATGTCGTTGGTGAAGTGATCGCCGCCGATGCCGATGACCGCCGTGTGCCAGAGGCTGCCGCGCTCGTAGATCGCGATGTCCGTCGTGCCGCCGCCGATGTCGACGAGGGCGACGCCGAGATCCTTCTCGTCCTGCGTGACGACGGCGTCGCTCGCCGCGAGCTGCTCGACGACCGTTTCGCTGACGGTGACGCCCGCGCGGTTCACGCACGCGACCATGTTCTGCGTCGACGTCTGACTGCCGGTGACGATGTGGACGTTGACCTCGAGCCGCGTGCCCGTCATGCCGACGGGCGCGCCGATGCCGTCCTGTTCGTCGACCACGAAGTCCTGCGGCAGCACGTGCAGGATTTCCCGGCCGCTTGGCAGCACCACGGCCTTTGCCGCCTCGAGCGCCCGGCGCACGTCTTCCTTGGTGATCTCGCGGTTCTTCCCGGCCACCGCGACGACGCCCCGGCTGTTGAAGGCCTTGACGTGCGCGCCGGAGAGACCGAGGTGGACCGAGTCGATCTCGACGCCCGCCATCAGCTCCGCTTCCTCAATCGCCTTCTTGATCGAGTCGACCGCGGCCTCGAGGTTGACCACCACGCCTCGACGGATGCCGTGCGACTCGGCGACGCCCAGGCCGACC
>DATNBT010000369.1:0-3587 GCA_035571855.1 Vicinamibacterales bacterium | reverse complement strand
GCCGCCGTATCCGTGCGAGATGGTGCAGGAGATCGAGCGGCCGAAGGGCGAGGTGCCGAGCCATCTGTTCGGCGAGAACAAGGACCTGCAGGAGTTCGCGCAGCGCTACGGCCTGCCGTACGAGGCGACACGCGGCGGCGCCGACACGATGTATCCGGAGTACCGGAAGAAGTTGAAGCAGTGGATGGGACCGAACCCGACGGCGAAGTTCCCGGGCGAGGTCAATTGATGGCCATCTCACGAATGTCGCGCCGCGGATTGATCGGGCTCGCGCTGGCTGCCGGCGCGATTGGTTGCGCGATTGGTAGTAGCGCGATTGGTAGTAGCGCGATTGGTAGTGTCCGCCTTCAGGCGGACCAGGCCGGTGGCGCGCAGAATCAAGTTCGCGTTCTGAAGGTTCGCGGCGACGTCTCCCTCATCCAGACGCCCGGCGGCAACGTCACCGTCCTCGCGTTTCCGCAGGGCGTGACGCTCGTGGACACCGGCGGCGCGGACACCGCCGACCAGGTGCTGTCGGCCATCCGCTCGCTCTCGAAGCAGCCGATCCGCTACATCATTAATACAAGCGTCGACGCGGGGCACACCGGCGGGAACGCGAAGCTCGCGCCGGTCGGCATCCAGGTGACCGGCGGCAACGTCGCCGGACAGGTCGGCACGGACGGGGCCGAGGTGATCGCGCACGAGAACGTCCTCGAGCGCATGAGCGCCCGCACCGCGAAACCAGCGGTGCCGGCGGCCGCCTGGCCGCAGACGACGTATCACACGGATTCGATCAAGCTGAGCACGCTGTATCACGGCGACGGCATTCAGCTGTTCTACGCGCCGAACGCCCACACGGACGGCGACAGCATCGTGTGGTTCCGGCATAACGACGTGATTGCGACCGGCGACGTGTTTTCGACTGTGGCGTATCCGGCGATCGACGTCGACCGCGGCGGTTCGATCAACGGGGTCGTCGACGCGCTGAACAAGGTGCTCGACATCGCGTTCCCGGATTTCCGCTCGGAAGGCGGCACGCTGATCATCCCGGGGCACGGACGCATCTGCGACTTCGCGGACGTCGCGTACTTCCGCGACATGGTGACGATCGTCCGCGACCGCGTGCAGGCGATGGTGAAAAAGGGCGCGACGCTCGAACAGGTGAAAGCGGCGAAGCTGACGCAGGACTACGATCCGCGCTACGGATCGAGCAACGCGTTCGTCGAAGCCGCATACAGGTCGTTGTCGAAAGGGAAGAAGTAGTGCAGACCTTCAGGGTTGCCGTGGTCGCCGTGGCGATCGCGGCGGCAGTACCAGTATTCGCGCAACGCGGCGGCGGCGCCGGCGCGGGCCGCGGCGGCGCACAGGGCGGCGCGCGCGCGGCCGCCCCGGTGGATCTCACCGGCACCTGGGTGTCGATCGTGACGGAGGACTGGCGCTACCGCATGGTCACGCCCGCGCGCGGCGATCATCCGAGCGTGCCGCTCAACGCGGCGGGCAACGCGCTCGCGAACCAGTGGGATCCGGCCAGAGACGAAGCGGCCGGCGATCTCTGCAAGGCGTACGGCGCGATGGGCGTCATGCGCATGCCCGGGCGTCTTCGGATTTCGTGGCAGGACGACACCACGCTGAAGATCGAGACCGAAGCCGGCACGCAGACGCGGTTGCTGAAATTCGGACCGGCGTCCGCGGATGCCGCGGGGTCGCTGTTCGGAGAAGCCGTCGCGTCGTGGGAATTCGCCGGCGCGCGCGGAGGCCGTCGCGGCGGCGGGCCGCCGCCGATGGGCGGCGATCTGAAAGTGGTCACGACGAAAGCCAAACCGGGCTATCTGCAGAAGAACGGCGTGCCGTACAGCGCGAACGCCGTGCAGACCGAGTACTTCAACCGCACGATCGAGCCGAGCGGCGACTCATGGCTGATTCTGACGGCGATCGTCGAGGATCCGCAGTACCTCACCGGACCATTCATTCGGAGCACGCATTACAGGAAACTGCCGGACACCAATGCCACCTGGGAGCCCGAGCCATGTTCAGCAAAATGAGGTTCGCGGTTCGCGGTTCGCTGTGCACGGTTGCGCTGGTTGCGACCGCGCACGTCGCGAACGCCGCAACCTGTGAGGAACTGTCGAGCCTTTCGCTGCCAAATACGACGATCACGATCGCGCAGCCGGTCGCGCGCGGACAGTTCGTCGCGCCGGTTCAGGCGCGCGGCCGCGGCAACAACCCGTTCGCCGAGCTGCCGGCGTTCTGCCGCGTCGCCGCGACGCTGAAGCCGTCGAGCGACTCGGACATCAAGATCGAAGTCTGGCTGCCTCTGGGCCTGCCAGCCGAAGCTCGCGGCGCGGCCGCGAGCGGAGGATGGAACGGGAAGCTCGAGGCCGTCGGCAACGGCGGGTGGGCGGGCAACATCGGCTATGCGGCGATGGCCAACGCGTTGCGCGCCGGTTACGCGACCGTCTCCACCGATACGGGACACTCGACGCCGGGCGGGACGTTCGCGCTCGGACATCCCGAGAAGCTGATCGACTACGCGTACCGCTCCGAGCACGAGATGACGGTGACCGCGAAGGCGGTCGTCAACGCGTTCTACGGCCGGGGCGCGTCACGCGCGTACTTCAACGGCTGTTCGACCGGCGGGCGGCAGGCGCTCGTCGAAGCGACGAAGTACCCGGACGACTTCGACGGCATCGTCGCCGGCGCCGCCGCGAACCCGAAGACGGGCCTCGACGCGTGGCGGCTGTGGGCCGCGCATCTCGAGATCAGGAACGAGGCGGATCGCATCCCGCCGGAAAAGTTTCCGATGATCCACAAGGCGGTGGTGGATCAGTGCGACGCGCTCGACGGCGTGAAAGACGGCCTCATCGAGAATCCCGCGCAGTGTCACTTCGACCCGTCGCCGATCGTCTGCAAAGCCGGCAGCGCCGACGCGGCCTGCCTGACGCCGAAGCAGGCCGCCGTCGCGAAAGCGCTGATGGGGCCGGCGAAGACCTCCACCGGCAGGGAAGTGTTTCCGGGCTACGCGCCCGGCTCCGAGCTCGGATGGGCGTTTCTTCTGGGCAATGACGAGCCGTACTCGAATCCGCTCGAAGACTACCGGTACGTCGTCTTCAGGAATCCCAACTGGGACTGGAAGACGTTCGATCTGGATCGCGATCTCGCGACGTCGGAGAAAGTCGGCGCCGGGCTGCTGACGGCGGTCAGCCAGGACCTGAGCGCGTTCACGAAGCACGGCGGCAAGCTGCTCACGTACCACGGCTGGAGCGACCAGCAGATTCCGCCGGGCGCGAGCATCAACTTTTACAACCGCGTCACGCCGAAGAGCTCGAGGGACGCCGTCCGGCTGTTCATGATCCCGGGGATGGGACACTGCGGCGGCGGAGAGGGACCGAATACCTTCGACATGGTGTCGCCGCTCGACAACTGGGTGGAGCATGGCGAGGCGCCGGCCCGCATTGTCGCGGCGCATCTGACGGCTGGAAAAGTTGATCGCACGCGGCCCTTGTGCGCATATCCTCAAGTGGCCCGCTACAAGGGAACCGGGGACATCAACCAGGCGGAGAATTTCGTATGCGCGAAATAGGGATTCTGTCGAGGTTCGGGGTTCGAGG
>DATNBT010000368.1:0-3449 GCA_035571855.1 Vicinamibacterales bacterium | reverse complement strand
CCGAGGATGTTGAACACGCTCGAGACGTGCCGGACGACGTTGTTGGTGAACTGCACGTGCTGGACGACCGACCACGGCGCCGTGCCGTCCTGGTCGCGCACCGTGAAGAGCACCGACGCGCCCGACTGCGCGTTCAGCCAGTTGTATTCGAGCGTGTTGCCGTCGATGACGACGCGCTGCGCGTTCTTCAGCTCGAGCAGGTTCTTCACCTGCCACGGGCCGCCCATCCACGACGGCTGCTTGGCGATGTAGTTCCGCGTGATGGTGATGTCCGACGGCACGAGCTGCGGGATGGCGGGGTCCGCTCCGCCGAACAGCACGTTTTCCGTCGACGCCTCGAGATAGTTGTTGTCGATCGTGAAGGGACCCGGGCCGTTCCAGCCGCACAGCGCCTGCGCGTCCTGGCCGACGGCCATGATGCTCGCGATGTAGGAGTTCTTCACGGTCGTCGACGCGCTGTTCAGGCCGATGGCGCGCTTCTGGCCGTAGACCGGATCGCCGTGGATGTAGAGGCGGTCCGCGACGAGATCGTGCGGCACGCCGGCCAGTGAGTTCTGCGCCGACGACCCGTCGCCGAAGTCGATCACGTCGTTGTAGCCCTGGTAGTTGGCCAGGAACTCCAGGTTCACGAGCTGGTAGTGATGCGCGTACGGCACGGTCGCCAGGGCCGGCGCGCTGTTCGGCGACTGGATCTTCGCGAGCAGCGGCGCGTAGCCCGGATTGATCCGCGTCGTCGCGTCAGGCAGTCCCGACCCCGATGACGTGATGGTGATGTATGCGGTCGCCGCCGGAGACTTCGCGGGAAGCACGAAGTTGCCGGTGTAGGTCGCGCCCGCCTGCAGCTGGATCACATCCCCGGGCTGCGCGGCGTTCAACGCGGCCTGCAGGTCGCCGCCGGCCGGCACGTTCCACACCACGCCGGTCGAGCCCGTCGTCGTCGTCGTTCCGCCGGACGACGGCGGTGGCGGTGGCGGCGGAGGCTGAGGCGGTGTCGTGCCGCCGCCGCTGCCGTTCGAACCGGCCGTGGACGTCGTCTTCGACACGATCGTCGCGTCGTTGGTGACGGGACCGGGCGCGCCCGCGCACGCCGTCGGGCACGACGCCGACGCATTGAAGTACTGCACGGGGCTCAGGACGATTTGATCGAGCATCACGCCGTACTCGCGCACCTGAATGCGGAGCGTGTGCTGGCCGCTGCCGGCGAACGTGACCGTCGCCGGCTGCGACAGCCAGTACGCCCCGTTCACCCAGCCCCACTGCTTGTCGCTCGAGGCCGTGACGTCGGTGGAGAGGTTGACGGTCAGCGCCTGCGTCGTGCCGATCGGGTAGATCGGAGCGCCTCCCGCCAGCGCGTCGGAGAACTGCACGTAGATCGAGTCCGTGTTCTTCGAGTTGCCGGTGCCCTCGATCCGCAGCCACAACGTGTACGGAACGCCTGCGTTCGCGTTGAACGTCACGTCGACGTAATCGTTCGGCGAAGCCAGCGCGCCGCCGGTCAGGTTCGGCGTGTGGACCGGCGTGACGAGCTTCACGCCGGAAGGCGACGTCGCATCGGTCGCGGACGACCACACGCCGTGCAGCGCGCTCGCCGGGATATCCGACGCGTAGACGACGATGTTGTCCGTGTTGGAGACGGGCGGCGGGTCGGTGACGAAGGACCACACGTCGCCGGTCGTCGTGCCGCCGGCGTTGCGCGCCACGACCTGCCAGTAATACGTCGTGTTCTGCTGCAGGGCCGAAGGCGAGTACTGCGCCGCGGAGATGCTCGACGCGACCTGCGCCGGCGGGTTCGTCGTGCCGAACAGCACGTCATACGACGTCGCGCCGTCCGCGGCCCACGTCAGAGTCACCGACGAGCCGTCGACACCGGTCGCCCCGGACGTCGGTGACGGAGATGACGGGGACGCAGGCGCGGCCACCTGCGTGGCGAACGACCAGACCGGGCCTGGCGTCGTGCCGCCGACGTTCTTCGCGACGACCTGCCAGTAGTACGACGTGCCTGCCTGAAGTGTTGAAACCGGATACGTCGCCGTGCTGACGCCCGCGGCGGCAAGTGCCGGCGGATTCGTCGCGCCGAAGTAGACGTCATACGCGGTCGACCCGGCCGCGGTCCACGAGAGCGCGAGCGTCGAGGACGTCCCCGACGCGCCGGAGACCGGCGCCGGCGAAGACGGCATCGACGGCGGCGCGACCTGCGTGGCGAACGACCAGACCGGGCCTGGCGTCGTGCCGCCGGCGTTTTTCGCGACGACCTGCCAGTAGTACGACGTGCCTGCCTGAAGCGCGGAGACCGGATACGTCGCCGCGCTGACGCCCGCGGCAACGAGCGCCGGTGGATTCGTCGCGCCGAAGTAGACGTCATAGGCGGTCGACCCGGCCGCGGTCCACGACAGCGCGAGCGTCGAGGATGTCCCCGACGCGCCGGAGACCGGCGCCGGCGAAGACGGCATCGACGGCGGCGCGACCTGCGTGGCGAACGACCACACCGGACCGGCCGTCGAGCCGGTCGTGTTCTTCGCGACCACCTGCCAGAAGTACGACGTGCCCGCCTGCAGGCTCGCGACCGCGTAGCTCGACGTCGCGACATTCGACGCGGCGAGCGCCGGCGGGTTGGTCGCTCCGAAGTAGACGTCGTACGACGTCGCGCCGGACGACGACCAGCCGAGCGCGAGCGGACCGGACGAGAGGCCGGTCGCGCCGGAAACCGGTGACGAGTTCGACGGCACGGACGGCGGCGGAGGCTGCGTGCTGAACGACCAGACCGGTCCGGCCGTAGTGCCGCTCGAGTTGCGCGCGACGATCTGCCAGTAGTACGTCGTGCCCTGGAGCAGACCCGACGCGGTGTAGGCCGCGGTCGCGATACCCGACGCGACCTGCACCGGCGGGTTGGTCGTGCCGAAGCGGACGTCATACGACGTCGCGCCCGCGGCCGTCCACGCCATGGCCACCGATCCGGACGCCGTGTTCGCCGCGCTGTTCACCGGCGACGGCGACGACGGCGCCGCCGGCGGAGGAATCACGACGGGCAGCGCGCCGGCGCTGACGTTGTCGAACGTCGAGGTATTCAGCTGCGTGACGTCGTGCGCGGTGACGACGAGCGCGCCGATCGGCGAGGGGCCGAAGGTCAGGCTCGCGACGCCGACCGGCGTCCACGTGGTGCCGTTCACGGACACGTAGCCGGTGACCGTCGATCCCGAGCGCGTCAGCTTCAGCCATACCGGTGTCGTCTGCGTCGTGCTGGCCAGCCACGTCGTCTGGCCGTTCGCCGTCGAGCGCGTCATGAATTCGACGTTGCCGTTCGGACGGACGTCGAGGATGACGTGCGCGGCGCCGGCGGCGGTGGAATCGCGGAGCATGATGCCGGCCTTGGCGTACGTGTTGGTGTTCTCGACCGCCGTCACGCGTGCGACGAGCTGTACGTCGCCGGCAAGCGGCTGCGAGACTTCCTG
>DATNBT010000367.1:0-5796 GCA_035571855.1 Vicinamibacterales bacterium | reverse complement strand
CGCCGAAGCCGCGGTTGGCCGGATGATGGATCACGCGAACCATGGCATGTTGGGCGGCCAGACGGTCCGCAATTTCTGCCGTCCCGTCCCGGCTACCGTCGTCTACTACGATCAGTTCGAACGACCTCACGCGCGAATCCGACGAGAGAACACCAAGCGTTTCGTCCACCACGGCAGCGAGATTGCCAGCTTCGTTGAACGCGGGAATCACCACGGTCAGCATGACGTCGTTCATTGCCGCCGGTTGTCCCGGCCCATCGCCTTCAACGCCGCGTCGTACTGCCGGGCCGTTGCACGCGCGCGCCCGTCGATCGCTCGCGCGACCCGGTCACGCGGGGACAGCGGCTCGGGTACCCACCACTCCGGATGCGTCAGGACGTGGAGCTTCTTCGCGTCAGACACGAGGACGTCGGCCAGCGGCGTAAATCTCCAGTAGCCGTTCGAATCGGAGCAGTACGTGAAGCCGTCGCGAACCGCGGGACCGTACGCATTCACCAGACCGGCGACGCGGTCATCGGGCAGCGACGTGAACCCGGCGACGTCGGGATCGTGAAACGACAGCGCCGACACGCGCACGTCGACCACGCGTTCGAGCACGTCCCGCTCGGCCAGGACGGCGCGTTCGAGGTGCGATCGATCGGCCGCCGCCAGTCCGTGGAACTGAGGATCGAAGTGCAGGCCGATGGCATGGCCGAGCGCGGCGATCTCGCGCAGCCGCGACGCCACCTCCGGTTCGAGCGCGTTGTAGAACGTGCTGTGCAGATACACGAAGTACGTCGCCCGCACGCCTTCCTCCTGCTCGATGCGTGCAAGCGCGCGCGCACGGTGGACCGACATGTCGATGTCGTGTCGCCACAACACGCCGGTCGTCATATCGAGCGCATCCGCGAACAGCCTGAACTCGTGCCGCGCGCGCGCCGATCGCACCAGCTCGCGATACGCCGCTTCAGTGAACTCGCTCACGCGCCGATCTGCCGTCTCGCGACCGCGAACCCGTCGCGGCCGAAGCCGTTGCCGTTGTAGAAGAGGAACTCGGCGTCACGGTGCCGGACCACGCACGGATACGCAACCATCTCGCTGTCGAACGCCGACGGATCGGGCGACGGCTCGAGGCCCGCGAGATCGTCACGCCGCGTCCACACGTCACCGTCCGGCGACTCGGCGTAGCCCATGCGGTACTTCGCGGGCGGCGAGGCGGCGCAGAACCACATCTGCCAGCCGCTGTCCGTTCGCAGCACCCATGGCCGCGCGATGTTCGTCTCGGCCGCGTTCTTGAAATCGATCGCGATCCTTCCGTCGCGCCGCCACGTGAGGCCGTCAGCCGATGCGGCCATCTTGAGGTGGTAGTGCGAGTGCAGCTGGCCTGCGTCTCTCGTCCACCTGACGCCCGACACGTATGCCATCCGCCAGCCTGATCCCTGTCGGTACACACACGGCGATGTCACGAGACACGGATCGTGCGGTCCACGATCGACAAGCGGCGCAGACGACGTACGGGTAAACCTCTGCGAACCCGTAATGGCCGTGGCAAGTCCGATGGCCGACACGAACAGCGGACCCTCGGCGCCACGCAGCCAGCCGATGTAGTAGAGGCGATCCTCGTCTCCGCAGCGGACGAGACTCGACGGATAGACGCCGTCCGCGTCGAACCCGCCGATCGGCCCTGGTGCAAGCAGGGACTCGCGCGCATACGACAGCACACGCGGCCGATCGCCGAGCTCGAGCGTCGCCATGCCGATATGCGATCGGCTGTCGGCGTCGCGCGACGCGAAATACGCGTGGAATCGATCGCCGCCCTCCGGCGCGGGCACGACGAGCGGCAGCTGCGCATGACTCCGCATCCACGGCAGCGCCACGTCCGGGCCGAAGAGCAGGCCGAGCTTTTCCCACGACCGAGCGCTCATTCCGGCTTCGGCTCGTCGGGAACGCCGGCAAACCTCGGCGCCGGCACCTTGTGGGGGCTCGTCGCATCGCCGGCGTACAGCTTTCCATCGCCCGTCGACTTCGTGACGAGCGCGCCGGCGCCGATCAGGCATTCGCGGCCGATCTTCACCTCGTCGGCAATCGTCGCGTTGACGCCGAGGAAGCTGTAGTCGCCGACCTCGCAGTTGCCGGACACGACGACATGCGAGCTGATGAACACGTGATTGCCGACGCGCGTGTGATGGCCGATGTGATTGCCGCTCCACAGAATCGTGTCGCTGCCGATGCCGACGAACGGCTGGATCGTGTTGTCCTCGAAGATGAAGACGTTGTCACCGATCGTGTTCGACTTCCACAGCTGCACCGACGGGTGCACGTACGACACGAGCGCATAGCCGTCCCGCTTCGCGCGCTCGTAGAACCTCGCTCGCGTGTGATTCAGCTTCACGTAGCCGATGGCGATGAAGAGCTTCACCGCCGCCGGACGGTACTGCCCGCTCCCGAGCTGATCGAAGTCGACGAGCGGCCGTCCTTCGAATTCCGGCGCCTCGAGAAATTCACGCGTCGCGGCAAACGCCACCACTTCGTACGGCGAGTCGGCGAAGTACTGATCGACGACCTGCCCCATCTCTCCGGTGCCGACGACGACGATTGGCGTGCGGGTCATGCGGGCCGCCTCAGCTGATCGAATGGACAGACGTAGAAGTTCGGGTGCGCCGCGAGGATGTCTTCACGGGTTCGGTCCAGGACGCTGTCGTCGACGGTGGTGTAATAGAAGTACGGACGATCGACGGCGCCCCACCGCTTCTTGAAGTCGTACAGGCTCTCCTGCGATTTCCAGGTGCCGCCCCAGTTCCAGCGCGTGCACCCGCGCGCGATCGCGAGCTTCATCGCCTCGAACACAATCAGGCTCAGCGGCTGAAACGGCCGTTCGTCGTGCAGGACCGCGGGCGTGTAGTACTCCACAGTGCCGTTGTAGAAGAACGCGAGCAGCGCGGCCACGTCCCGGCCGTCGCGGGCAGCGACGAACACGCTGTACTGCGCACGATCGAAGCAGCGCGGCACGGCGAGGAACACGTCGAGCGGCTTGGTCAGGCCCCCGAGCGCGCCGATGTTGTCGGCGTGAACGCGCGCGAGGAACCTGAGCGCGTCTTCGTCCCATCGCTCCGATACCGAGACGCCGCTCTTCTGCGCCTTCCGGATATTGCGCGGCCGGGGATCGTCGAACACGGCCATCAACTGCTCGTCGTCGCCGCCGGACGGAAGCGGCGTGATTTGTCCCGTGCGTCCGTCCCGAAACGTATGCGGCCGGGATTCATACATCCGGACGTCGTCTTCGAGCGGCGACGTGATGATCGTGCGTGAGATGCAGTCCGCCCCGGCAGCCGTCGCGTCGAACGCGTCGAGCAGCGCGCGCGACACATCCGCTTTCCCGCTGCCGCCGATGACGCCGCCGATGCTGCCGAAGAACGGCAGCGAATTGAGGACGGCTCCCCGTCCGCGATCGCGCTGCAGGAACGCCGGCAGCACGCCGACGATCGCGCCGTTGTCGGTGGCGACGAGATAGCGATCGTCTTCGCCCGTCACGTGCCGCAGAAACTTCCGGAACGCCAGGCTCGCATACAGCGTCGACGCAGGCTGCGCGGCGACGAACCGTTCGTACGCCTCTTCCTGCGCAACTGTCAGCCGGTCGACGTTCACAGAAACTGCTCGCACCAGCTCTCGACGCTGAGGAGAGACCAGATCAGCAGCCGGCGGTTGTGCGTGCCGCTGATGTGTTCGTTGACGAGCGAGGCGACGGCGTCCCGATCGAGGTAGTCGTAAATCCGCGCCGACCTCGTCAGCAGACGCCGGCGGACGTAGTCGATGCTCTCGCCCTTGAACCAGCTCGCATCGGGAGCCGAGAACCCCTGCTTCTCGCCTTCGCTCACTTCAGGCGGCACGTGCCTCGAGAGCACCTGGCGAAGGAGCAGCTTGCCGTCGCTCGTCCGCCGATAGTAGCGATCGCTCTTCGGCCCCGACTCATTTTCATTGATCCGCGCGGTCTCCGAGAGATTCTTCAGTTTCAGCCGTACGGGCACGGTCATCGCGAAGTCGACGAGGTCGTTGTCGAGGAACGGCACGCGCGTCTCGAGGCCGTGCGCCATGCTCAGCTTGTCTTCGACGAGCAGGATGCTGTGGAGGAACGTCCGCGCCTCGAATCCGAGCGAGTGATTCACGTAGTCTTCGGGCGAGGTGAGGCGTTCGGCGTGTTTCGAGAAGACGCTTCGGAAGATGTCGCGGGTCCACACATGCGAGACGTCGTTCCAGATCGGTTTGAACACCTCGCGGATGACCGTGTTCGGAATCAGCCGCTGCCAGTACAGGTAGTACTGGTCGATGTAGTGCTCGAAATCGTCGTTGACGAGCGCGCGGTAATAGCGCCAGGGATACCCGCCGAACAGCTCGTCGCCGCCCGATCCCGACAGCACGACCTTCACGAACTTGCTCGTCAGCTGCGCGGCGTAGAAGTTCGGGTAGCTCTGGCCGATGCGCGGCTCCTCGAGATGCCTCGTCAGGCGCGGCATCACGTGCTCCATGTCGCCGGCCTTGAGCACCATCTCGTAATGCTCGGTCTTGAACGCGTACGACATGTACTCGGCCTTGCGCCGCTCGTCGAAGTTCAGCTCGAGGCCCGACGCGGACCGGAGATCGAAGCCGCACGTGAACGTCTTCAGCCGCGGAATCTGCTGCGCCGCGACCGCGGTGATCGATCCCGAGTCGATGCCGCCGCTGAGGTAGCACCCGAGATCGACGTCGCTGACGAGCTGCCGGGTCACCGCCTGGTGAAACAGCCGATCGAGCTCCTCGACGTACGCGCGCTCGTCGCACGGCGCGTCCGGCTCGCGGAAATCGAAATCCCAGTAGCGCGTGATCGCCGGCGACGCGTCGCCTTCAGCGATCGTCAGGTACGAACCGGGCGGCACGAGCCGAACGCCGGCAAACAGCGTCTTCGTCGTCAGGTAGTTCTGGAACGTGAAGTACTCGAGCAGCGCCTCGACGTCGAGCGACGCCTCGAGGCCGCCGGCCAGAATGGCTTTGACCTCTGAGCCGAAGAGAAACGTCCGGCCGGACTGCGCATAGTACACCGGCTTGACGCCGTAGCGGTCGCGCGCGATGAAGAGCGAGCGGGCAACGCGATCCCAGATCGCAAACGCAAACATGCCGTTGAAGCGCGGCAGGCAGGCGGCGCCCCACTGTTCGAACGCGTACAGGACGACTTCGCTGTCCGTGCGCGATACGAACTGATGCCCGGCGCTCTCCAGCTCGCGGCGAAGCTCGCGGAAGTTGAAAACCTCGCCGTTGTACGACAGCACGTACCGTCCGTCGCGTGAATGCATCGGCTGCGCGCCGGCCCGAGACAGATCGATGATGGCCAGCCGGCGATGGCCGATCGCCGCTGCGCCTTCGACGAACCTGCCTTCGCCGTCCGGGCCCCGGTGGGCGACGGCATCGGTCATGCGCGCGACGACGTCCGGCGATGCCGGCCTGCCGTCGAGGTGGACGAATCCTGCGATGCCGCACATGTCAGGCCACCGTCATGCCGCGGCCGCCGATGCCGCGTCGATCACGCGCTGTCGTTCCGCGTCCGTCAGCGTCGGGTGCACCGGCAGGTTGATCAGATGTTCGCTGCACAGTCTCGAGTTGGGAAACCGATCCGGATCGCTCGTGGCGCGGTACCCGCTCGTGTACGGGACGCTGTACTCGATCACCTCGCCTGCCTGCACGCCCGCCCGCCTGAAACGCGCGACTTCGCGCGCGCGATCGGCAACGCGAACGGGAAAATGCGAATAGGTTGCTCCTTCGACCAGCGGGGGAAGCGTCCATCCCGGC
>DATNBT010000366.1:0-10848 GCA_035571855.1 Vicinamibacterales bacterium | reverse complement strand
CTTGTCGATGTCGATGACCGACAGATCTCCGGACTGTTCGTTGGTCACGTACAGGCCGAGGGCCGGAACGACGGGGGGCGGGGGCGCTGCCGCCGGCTGGGTGGCCGGGGGGGCCGGGGCGTTTCCGCCGCAGGCGGCGGCTGTGAGGGCGATGGCAAGGGCGGTCAGGAGGTCACGTTTCATGCGCCGCATTCTAGGCGGAATTTGCACGAAATTGGTGTTCAGTGAGCATGGACAGCCCATAAGGACCGTGCTATCGTCCGCCCTATATATAAGGATGCGGATTCTCACCTTATCCTCACTCGCCGTCGCCGTCAGCCTGGCTCCCGCGATGAGCGCCCAGGCGCCTGCGGATCCGCATGCGACGGTGACGAAGTATTGCGCGACCTGCCACAACGAGCGGACGAAGTCCGGCGGGCTCGCGCTCGACAAGATGGACTGGGACAACATCCCGTCCGGCGCGGCCGTGTGGGAGAAGTCGCTGAAGAAACTCCGCGTCGGCATGATGCCGCCGCCCGCGGCGCCGCAGCCGGACGCCGCCTCGCGCGCGTCTCTGATCACGTACCTCACGACGACGCTCGACCGCGCGGCGATCGAGAAGCCCAATCCCGGCCGGCCGGTGCTGCACCGGCTGAACCGCGCCGAGTACGCGAACGCGGTGCGCGATCTGCTCGCGCTGGAGGTCGACCCCTCGACGCTCCTGCCGCCGGACGACTCCGCGTACGGCTTCGACAACGTCGGCGACGTCCTCGGCATGTCGCCGGTGCTGCTCGAGCGCTTCATCGAAGCGTCGAGCAAAGTGTCATCCCTCGCGATCGGCGATCCCGACATCGGCGTCGCCGCGCAGGTGTTCCACATCCGCCAGGACGCCTCGCAGGACGTGCACGTCGAAGGCCTGCCGATCGGCACGGTCGGCGGGATCCTCGCGAAGGTCACGCTGCCGCTCGACGCGGAATATCTCATCACGGTGAAGATGTTCCGGACGAATCTCGGCGTCACGCGCGGCCTCGAGTACGAGCACGAGATCGAGTACACGGTCGACGGCGCGCGCGTGCACACGTTCAAGATGGGCGGCGAGGCCGACTTCAAGGCGAACCTCGTCAACATGACGAAGGCCGGCGACATGATCGACGAGCGCGGCCGCGTCAAGGTCAGGCTCACGGCGGGCCCGCATGTCCTCGGCGCCTCGTTCATCGCGCGCAGCGACGCGCCGAACCCGACGCGCCTGCAGCCGTTCATCCGCAGCTCCACCGACACGCGCGACACCTCGGGCGCTCCGCACTTCGACACCGTGACGATCACGGGCCCGTACATGGCGACCGGATCCGGCGACACGCCGAGCCGCCGCGCGATCTTCAGCTGCGTGCCGAAGACGAAGGCGCAGGAAGACACGTGCGCGAAGCAGATCATCAATCGCCTGTCACGCGCCGCGTATCGCGGCGACGTCACTGACGTCGACCGCCAGCGCCTGTTCGAGTTCTTCGACGCGGGACGCAAAGAGACCGGAAGCTTCGAGCGCGGCGTCCAGAAAGCGCTGCAGCGCATCCTCGCCAGCCCGAAGTTCTGTTTCCACATCGAGCAGGATCCGCCGGGCCTCGCGCCGGCGTCGGTGTACCGGATCAACGACCGCGAGCTCGCCTCGCGGCTGTCGTTCTTCCTCTGGAGCAGCATCCCCGACACGCAGCTGCTCGATCTCGCGGCGAAGAACACGCTCCACACGCCCGCGGTCCTCGAGACGCAGGTCCGCCGGATGATCGCGGATCCGAAAGCCGACTCGCTGACGACGAATTTCGCCGACCAGTGGCTGTATCTCCGCAACCTGAAGAACATGCAGCCCAACTCGGAGGACTTCCCCGACTTCGACGACAACCTGCGGCAGGCGTTTCAGAAGGAAGCGGAGCTCTTCTTCCAGAGCGTGATCAAAGAAGATCGCAACGTGCTCGATCTGATGACGGCCGACTACACGTTCGTCAACGAGCGCCTCGCGCAGCACTACGGCATTCCGAACGTCTACGGCAGCCAGTTCCGCCGCGTCACGCTCAAGGAAGACGCGCGCCGCGGCCTGCTCGGCAAGGGCGCGGTGCTGATGGTGACGTCGCACGTCGATCGCACGTCGCCGGTCGTGCGCGGCAAGTGGGTGCTCGAGAACCTGCTCGCGGCGCCGGTGCCGCCGATGGCGGCCAACGTGCCGCCGCTCAACGAAGACCCGAACCGCGGCGGGCGCATCCTGACCATGCGTGAGCGCATGGAAGAACACCGGCGCAATCCGGTCTGCGCGCAGTGCCACAAGATCATGGACCCGATCGGGCTGTCGATGGAGAACTTCGACGCCGTCGGCGCCTGGCGCATGCGCGACGGCGACAGCGTCACCGGCCCGGGGACGCCGATCGACGCCGAAGGCGAGCTGCTCGACGGCACCAAGGTGAACGGGGTGAGCAGCCTCCGCCAGGCCCTGCTCCGCCAGCCGGATCTGTTTGTCGGCACCGTCGTGGAAAAGCTGATGATTTACGGCCTCGGCCGGGGCCTGCAGCCTGCGGACTACCCCGCAGTGCGCACGATCGTGCGCGACACGGCCCGGAATGACTACCGGTTTTCAGCCATCGTGATGGGCATCATTAACAGTACGCCGTTCCAGAAACGCGTTACTCTGGACGCACAGGGGAGCCGCTGATGTTTATTTCGAAGATGAAGCTGTCCCGCCGAACGATGCTCCGCGGCATGGGTGCCGCACTCAGCCTGCCGGTCCTCGAAGCGATGGTGCCCGCGCTCACGGCAGCGCCCAGGCCCATCTCGCGCTTCGGCGTCGTCTTCACGCCCCTCGGCCAGCGGCCGGGCTACTGGGAGCCGAAGACGACCGGCAAGAACTTCGAATTCAACGCGATCATGAAGCCGATCGAGTCGTTCCGGGATCATCTCACCGTGATCACCGAGCTCTGCGACCCGCTCGACGGACACGCGACGACGGTGTCGGCCTGGCTGTCGGGCGTCATCCCCTTCCGCACGATCGCCGAGAACGTGAAGTCGGGGATCACGGTGGACCAGGTCATCGCGAACAAGATCGGCGGCGACTCGGCGCTGCCGTCGCTCGAACTGGCGACCGAAGACTTCACCGGATGGATCGGCGGCTGCGACACGGCCTACAGCTGCGCCTACATGAACACGATCTCGTGGAAGAACGAGACGACGCCGCTGCCGATGGAAATCAACCCGCGCATCGCGTTCGAGCGGCTGTTCGGACAGCCGGGCACGGCCGCGCAGCGCGCGGCGCGCATGCGCGACAACAAGAGCATCCTGGATTCGGTGCGCGAGGAAGCGCGCGACCTGCAGAAGACGCTCGGCGGCAAGGACCAGTCGCGCCTCAACGACTATCTCGACAACGTCCGCGAAATCGAGCAGCGCATCCAGAAGGCCGAGAAGAGCGGCCAGACGGAACAGGCGGTGCCGGACGCGCCGATCGGCATTCCGGATCAATTCGAAGAGCACGCGCTGCTGATGTACGACCTGATGGCGGTCGCGTGGGAAGCCAACATCACGCGCGTGGCCTCCTTCATGAAGTCCCGCGACGCCAGCCAGCGCGTGTACCCGAACATCGGCGTCAACGAACCGCATCACGCGATGTCGCATCACGGGAACAACCCCGACAAGATCGCCGGCCTCGTGAAGCTCAACACGTACTATGCGAGCCTGTTCGGGAAGTTCCTCGACAAGCTGAAGAGAACGCCGGACGGCGACGGCAGCCTGCTCGATCACTCGCTGATCCTCTACGGGTCGGGCATGAGCGAGAGCGATCAGCACCTGCGCCTGAACATCCCGACGCTGCTCGCCGGCAATCTGTGCGGCGCGGTCGAAGGCAACCGGCACATCCAGGAGAAGAAAGAGACGCCGTTCTCGAACCTCCTGCTCGCGCTGGCCAACAAGTACGACTGCGACATGGATAAGTTCGGCCTGTCGAACGGGCGCGTTGCACTGTGAGCGCCAGCGTCAGGGCTAAGGGCTTAGGTCTGAAGGCAGCCGGAGTTCTCGTAGCCCTCAGCCTGCAGCCTTCAGCCCATTTCAGCGCGGCGGGCGGCACGACGTCGCTCATCGATGCCGTGAAGGCGGGCGACCGCGCCGCGGTCCGCACGCTCCTCACCCGCTCCACCGTCAACAGCGCCGAAGCCGACGGCATGACCGCGCTCCACTGGGCCGTGCGCGGCGACGACGCGGACACGGTGCAGCTGCTGATCAGGAACGGCGCGAACGTCAGCGCGGCGAACCGCTACGGCGTCACGCCGCTCGCGCTCGCCGCGACCAACGGCAACGGCGTCATCACGCGGGCGCTGCTCAAGGCCGGCGCCAATCCGAACGTGCTCGGCCCCGACGGCGAGACGATCCTGATGACCGCCGCCCGCGCCGGCAGCGCCGACGTCGTCAACGCGCTGCTCGACAAGGGCGTCGACGTCAACGCCGCCGAAGCGTGGCAGGGACAGACGGCGCTGATGTGGGCGGCCGCCGAGAACCACGGCGACGTGATCACGGCGCTCGCCAAGCGCGGCGCCAACCTCAACGCGCGCAGCAAGGAACTGTCGTTCCCCGAGTACCGCTACGAGACCAACGGCATGGCCGTGTTCCAGCTGCCGAAAGGCGGATGGACGGCGGCGATGTACGCCGCGCGGCAGAACTCGGTGGATGCGATCAAGGCGCTCGCCGAAGTCGGCGCCGATCTCAACGCGCAGACCAAACAGGAAGGCACCACGGCCCTGCAGGTCGCGGTCCTCAACATCCACTACGACCTCGCGAACGTCCTGCTCGAGAAAGGCGCCAACCCGAATGTCGTCGATTCGACCGGCATGACGGCGCTCTACGCGGCCGTCGACATGCGCTCGCCGGCGAACATGATGACGCGCCCCGAGCCGCATCTTCGCGATACGACCGACGCGCTCGGCATCATCACCGCGCTGCTCGCGCACGGCGCGAACCCGAACCTCCAGCTGAAGAAGCCGATCATCGGCCGCCACAACAACCTCGTCGGCGACGGCCAGCTGTCGGACGGCGCGACGCCGCTGGCGCGCGCGGCGAAGGCCGGCGACATCCCCGTGATTAAGGCGCTGCTCGACGCCGGCGCCGATCCGACGCTCGCCCTCGCCAACCGCACGACGACGGCGATGATCGCGGCGGGCGGCAACGCGCCCGAGCCGAAAGTGCTCGAGGCCGTGACGCTGCTCGTCGAACGCGGCGTCGACGTCAACGCGTTCAACGCCAACGGCCAGACGATCCTGCACAACGCCGCGACGCGCGGACAGAACACCGTCATCCAGTACGTCGCCGGCAAGGGCGCGAAGCTCGACCGCCGCGACAAGCAGGGCCGCACGGCGCTGGACATCGCGCTCGGCGTCGGCACCGGCGGACGGCGCAACGGCGCGGGCCGCGCTCCGACCGGACCGGTCGTGAACGAGAAGACCGCGGCGCTCCTCCGCGACCTGATGGCGCAGAGCAAATGAACCGGTATCACACGAGCATCGCCACGCTGGCCCTTGCGGCCGGCGTGACGATCGCCGCCGTGTCCCTGACCGCACAGCAGCAGCAGAAGAAGACACTGTCCGACGGCGTGTTCAGCGCCGAGCAGGCGCAGAGCGGGAAAGCCGGATACGACGGCGTGTGCAAGCGCTGTCACGGCGACGCGCTTCAGGGCAGCCAGGGCAACGGGCCGACGCTCAAAGGCTCGCCGTTCCTCGCGCACTGGGACAAGGACACGCTCGGCAGCATGTGGGTGAAGATCCGCGACACGATGCCGCAGGGCGCGCCGGGTACGCTCACCGAAGAAGTGAAGATTCAGATCCTCGCGTACCTCCTTCAGCAGAACGGCTTCCCCGCCGGCAAGGCGGCGCTGCCGATCGACGTGAACGCGCTCGAGGAGATCGGCATCCAGCAGCGCGGCGTGTGGGACGGCATCTTCACGAACGCGCAGGCCGACGCGGGCAAGCAGGCGGCGTCACGCTGCCAGGGCTGCCACGGTCCGGACCTGAACGGCACCGAGCGCGCGCCGGCGCTCAAAGGCAACGCGTTCCTCGCCGACTGGGAAGACGGCAGCGTGAACAAGCTGTTCTCGAAGATCCGCGACGGCATGCCGCCGGGCAACGTCGATTCGATCACGCCCGAGGTGAAGCTCACGATCGTCGCGCACCTGCTCCGCGAAAACGGATTTCCCGCGGGCACGAGCGAGCTGGCGCTCAACGCCGACGCGCTCGACAGCCTGCAGATTACGAAGAAGAACGTCGATACGGCCGCGCCGAACTTCGCGCTGGTGCAGGTGATCGGATGCCTGTCGGCCGATCAGACGCCGCGCGGACAGGCGTGGAAGCTGGTGAACGCGAGCGAGCCGGTGGTCACGCGCGACAATGCCCCGAGCGCCGCGGCCCTCAAGGCGGCCGAAGGCAGAGCGCTCGGCCGCGCGACATTCGGCCTCGTCAGCGTCGACGCGGCGACCAGAAGCGGCGCGCTCACCGGCCGCAAGGTTGAAGCCCGCGGCCTGCTCTATCGCGACGGCACGTACGCCGATCTGAACGTCACCTCCCTCAAGCCCCTCGCCGCCGATTGCACAAAATAATCGTTCAATCGCGTTGACAAGCCGTAACGCCGGGTCTACCGTTCAGTCTCGCTGAACGATTCTCCGTCACGCAGACGGCCGTCTGCGTCACACGAAAGGCGGGCGGAATGGTGGCCTTGCGGCGCGCGGTCCTCACAGTCGTTCTGTTGCTCGTTCTCTCTCCAGGCGCGTTCGCCCAGGCGTCCGCGTCGATTGCCGGCACCGTGCGGGACAGCTCGGGCGCCGTGCTGCCCGGCGTGACGGTTGAAGCCTCCAGCCCGGCGCTGATCGAGAAGACCCGCACCGCGGTCACCGACAGCACGGGGCAGTACCGCATCGAACAGCTCCGCGGCGGCGTGTACAGCGTCACGTTCGCGCTGCAGGGATTTCAGACGCTGAAGCGCGAGGGCGTCGAGCTGGCCGGATCGTTCGCCGCGACCGTCAACGCCGACCTTCGCGTCGGCACGGTGGCCGAGACCGTCACCGTCACCGGCGAGGCTCCGGTCGTCGACATCCAGAACGCCACGAAGCAGCGCGTGGTCGATCAGGAACTGCTCGTCGCGATTCCGACCGGACGCACGCCGCAGGTCGCGGCCTTCATGATTCCCGGCGTCAGCCTGAGCAACGTGGATGTGGGCGGGACGAACATCATCAACACGACGGGCGGCTCGCTGTCCGTGCACGGCGGCAACCTCGGGGACACGCGCCTGCTCATCGACGGCGTGACGATCGCGAACACCGAAGGCACCGGCTACTCGACGAACATGCTGCCGAACATGGGCAGCACGCAGGAAGTCGCCGTCGACTACTCCGCGAACACCGCGGAGAGCATCAGCGGCGGCCTGCAGATCAACATGATCCCGAAGACGGGCGGCAACATGTTCTCGGGGTCGCTCTTCGCCACGGGGGCGACGTCCGGCATGCAGGGCAGCAACAGCGACGCGACGCTCGTCGCGCGCGGCCTGGCGACGCCGAACAGCGTCAAGGCGCAGGCCGACATCAACCCCGCGTTCGGCGGTCCGCTGCAGAAGGACGTGCTCTGGTTCTACGCGTCGGGACGCGTCACCGATCAGGAGAATTACGTCGGCGGCCTCTACCGGAACCTGAACGCCGGCGACATCACGAAATGGACGTACGCGCCCGACACGGCGCACCAGGCGGTGAACGCCGCGCGCGAAAAGAGCCTCAACCTCCGCCTGACCTGGCAATCCAGCCCGAAGAACAAGTTCAGCTTCTTCTACGACAACCACTGGCGCTGCCAGTGCGGGGTGACGTCGCCGACGATCTCCGAAGAGGCGGCGAACAACATCGAATATCCGATCAGCGATCTGCGCTCGATGTCGTACACGTCGACGCCGACCAGCCGGCTGCTCATCGAAGCGCGCTTCGGCGTGCGCCGTGAAGAGTACGCCTACACGCCGACGTCGACGATGGATCCGCAGCGGCTGCTCATTCCCGTCATCGAGCAGGGGGGACTGATTCCCGGGCTCCTCTACCGCGGCGGCGGCATCTCGACGGCGACGCAGCCGTACCAGCGGACGCTCGGCGTCAGCATTCCGTTCGGAGCGTCCGTCGCGTACGTGACGGGCAGCCACTCGTTCAAGACCGGCTTCTACAACGTGACCGCGCATCGCGACTCGCACGTGTTCGACAACGCCGCGCATCTCACGTACCGGTTCCTGAACGGCGCGCCGAATCAGCTCACCGAGCGCGCCACGCCGCTCGACCGGTCCGAGCGCCAGCGGATGGATCTCGGCGTCTACGCGCAGGACAAGTGGACGGTGAAGCGCCTGACGCTCAGCTACGGCGTCCGGTTCGATCACTTCGAGAGCTACTTCCCGGAGCAGACGCTCGGACCGGCGCCGCTCGTGCCCGGCCGCAATCTCTCGTTTCCAAACACGCCGATGGCGAACTGGTCGGACATCACGCCGCGGATTGGATCGGCGTACGACTTGTTCGGAGACGGCAGGACCGCCCTCAGGGTCTCGATCAACAAGTACGTGTCGTCGCAGGGCCTGCAGGGGACGTACGGCGACACGGCCAACCCCGTGAACCGGCTCGCGAACATCGTCACGCGCAGCTGGACCGACGGCAACGCCAACTTCGCGCCCGACTGCGATCTCACCAGCCCGTTCGCGCAGGACAACCGCGCGCGCGGAGGCGATCTGTGCGGCGTCGTGTCCGACACGAACTTCGGCGCCTCGACGCCGAGCCTCAATTACGACCCCAAAGTGCTCAACGGCTGGGGATCGCGGCCCTATCAGTGGGAGTTCTCGGCGAGCGTTCAGCGCCAGCTGACGCGCGGCGTCTCCGTCGACGTCGGGTACTTCCGGCGCTGGTACGGCAACTTCGGCGTCACGGACAATCTGAACCTCAGCGCCGCCGACTTCAATACCTTCAGCATCACGGCGCCGGCCGACGCGCGCCTGCCGAACGGCGGCGGCTATACCGTGAGCGGTTTCTATGACGTCAATCCGGCGAAGGTCAGCCTGCCGCAGAACAACTACTTCACGCTCGCGAGCAACTACGGCGAGCAGATCCAGCACTGGAACGGCTTCGACGTCAGCGTGAATTCACGGCTGCGGCGCGGGTTCACGGTCCAGGGCGGGATCAGCACGGGCCGTCAGGAGACGAACAACTGCGCCGTCATCGCGACGCTGCCCGAAGCGGCGCTCCTCACCGCGCCGTACTGCGACGAGAAGGACAACTTCCTCACGGACGGCAAGCTGATCGGCACCTACGACATCCAGAAGGTCGGCGTCGCGTTCAGCGCGCTGTTCTACAGCCGTCCGGGTCCGGTGATTTCCGCCAACCGGGTGTTTCCGAGCGCCGAAGTCGCGCCGTCGCTCGGCCGGCCGCTGGCGGCCAATGCGCCGAACGTCACGGTGAACATGATGTTCCCCGGCTCTCTTTACGGCGATCGGCGCAATCAGCTGGATCTGCGGCTGACGAAGACGCTGCGCGTCGGCCGGCTTCGCACGGGGGCGAGCTTCGAACTGTATAACGTGTTCAACACGAACGCCGTGCTGACGGAGAACGCGACCTACCGCGATACGACGCAGTCGGGATGGCGGATCCCGACGTCGATCGCGCCGCCGCGGCTGTTCAAGTTCAGTCTGCAGCTGGACTTCTGAAGGAGCAGATTCCCCTATTCGATCTCCTCCTCGTCGTCTCCCCACGGCGACGGCTGCGGCCCCGGGACGATCCCGGCAATATCGGGATCTTCCCCGCCGTCTCCGCGTGGGCCCTGCGTGGCCTTGCGCTGCTGCGACTCGAGCCGGCGCGCGGCCTTCTGCTGCTGCTTTTCCTGTTTCGCGCGCTCCCGCGCGCGTTTATTCTGAGTCGGTCGTGATTTCTGCACGAAGAGTTTTCATCCCTTCAGGCCGACGGGGCCCATATTGAGTCTAACGCGTTGTAAGGAGGCGGAATGCGCAAAGCGACTGGCTGGTCGATTGCCCTGGTGCTCGCATCCCTGGTGCTCACGTCGTCGATTTCCGCGCAAAAACAGGCGCAGATCTTTCTGAGCCTGATTGGGGCCGACGGCAAGCGGGTCGAAGGTTTGAAGCCTGATGAAGTGATCGTCACCGAAGACGGCGTCGAGTGCAAGACCATTAAGGTCGAACCCGTCGACTGGCCCACGAAGGTGCAGGTGCTCGTCGACAACGGCCGCTCGAACACCACCCCGGTCAACCCCCTCCGGGACGGCCTGAAAGAGTTCTTCGCGCAGATGCCCGACGGCGTCGAGCTGTCGATGTACGTCACCGCCGGCTCGCCGAGGCCCATCGTCAAGCCGACGACGGACAGGCAGAAGCTGATCGACGGGATTCCCCTCATCGCGCCCGACAACGGCGCCGGCATGTTCTTCGACTCGCTCTTCGAGGCGGCTGAACGCGTCGACAAGGACAAGACGCCCGGCTACCCGATGATCGTGACGCTCGGATCCGACTTCGGCGCGATGCGCCTGCTCGATCGCGATTTCCAGAAGCTGCAGCTGGACGTCTTCAATCACGGCATCGTGACGCACGTGCTGCTCAACATCGGCGGCAACGGCGGCAGCACCGGCGGCGCGCAGGTGGATCTCGGCATCAACATCGCCAAGCTCAGCGGAGGCCGGTTCGAGAACTTCAACGGCACGAACCGGCTCGCCACGCTGCTGCCGGAAGTCGGGAAGCAGATCGCGAAGAGCGTCGAATTGCAGAGTCACCAGTACCGCGTGACGTACGAGCGCCCGGGCAAGCCGAATGAGAAGGGCGCGGCGATCGGGCTCAACCTGAGGAAAGAAG
>DATNBT010000365.1:0-6963 GCA_035571855.1 Vicinamibacterales bacterium | reverse complement strand
GGGGGACGCAGGTCGACGAGGTGACGTCGTCGCAACTGGCGGTCGGGATGTTCGAGGGCACTGTCTTCGACGCGCACGCGGTCGGCTGGCAGCCCGGCGATCTTCTCGCGCTGGTCACGGACGGTCTCATCGAGGTGTTCGACGCACAGAACCGCGAGCTGGGGCTTGCGTGGGTGCGGCAGGAACTCGCCGCGCATTCCGGCCGTCCGCTCGCCGAGATTACCGGGCGCCTGCTGGCCGGCGCCCGCGCACACGGCCCGCAGCTCGACGATCAGACGGTTCTGCTCATCCGCCGGCTCGGGGCCTGAGTCGGCGTATACTGAACGTTCCGCTGCACGGCTCGCCCCGGGCGAGCCCGTGATCCCGACGTGATCGAGGGCCTGCCGTGAGCGAGCGCTCGATCGCACGCGCGTCGAACGGTGAGGTGGCCGAGAGGCTGAAGGCGGCGGTTTGCTAAACCGTTGTACGGCCCAAAAGCTGTACCCAGGGTTCGAATCCCTGCCTCACCGCCATCCTTCGCTCATGCGATCACGCGAGCTACGGATGGCAATCCATCCGTAAGCCCTCAGCCTTCAGCCCTACTTGCTCGCAGGCATTGCTGTCGTCGGCACCATGATGTGCGCGTACTTCGTGCCCTTCCACATCACCCACGGACCGCCGTTGCGCCAGTCGGTCGGCAGCGCGTCGAGCTGCTTCGGATCGCTCGTGAGCACCATGATGTGCGGTCCGCTGACGACCCAGTTGTTCGTCGCCGTCTTGCCGGTCGCGAACGGATCGGTGTTGCTCGCGCCCTCGTCGCCGTGCAGCATGTAGGCGACGCCGGTGCCGGTGATCTTCGGATCCTTCTTCGACATCCACGCGTCGGCCCAGTTCTGCCACTGCTTGTCGAGGCACATCGCTTCGGGCTGCGCCATGCACATCCAACCGTTGGTGCCTTTGCGGAGCTCGACCATCTTGCCGTCCGCGCCCATGTCCATGATCGTCGCGCCCTTCGCGATGTCGGCCGGCCCCGCGCTCGTCGCAACCCTGATCTTCTCGGCGTTCGTCATCTTCTTCGCCGGCGCGGCGCCTATGTGCTCTTCATGCTGCGCAAGAAGCGGCAGTCCGGCGCCAAACGCCACGACGGTGACCATCAGCAGCAGGCTCTTCATCGTTCCTCCTAATCCCTAATCCCTAGCCCCTAATCCCTAGCCCCTAATCCCTAGCCCCCATCACTTGCCTCCCATGTGCTGCAGAGACTTCTCGTTCTCGAGACAGACCTCGTCGATGATCTCCATGTTGACCTGGAGAAATTCGTGGACGGTCACGGTGAACGGCTTCGTGTACGTCTTCGGATCGTCGACGGTGACGTCCACGTCGAGGTGGCCGATGTCCGGACGGCGAATGCGCTCAGTGATGCGCGCGCCGGCCGAGAGCGGGCTGCCGCTGATGTCCAGCCACACCTTGTCCGACAGCCCGATCGTCTGGACGACGAGCGTGTCGCCGTCCCAGCGCCCGACGGAATATCCGTTCCACGACAACTGCGGATCCACCGGCAGCGCGCGGCCGTCGGTGTAGATCTGCCGGTACGCGGAGCTGAATTCGTTGAGCGTGACGAGCTCGCGCGGGATCTGAATGATCTTCGTCCGGTGCGGCAGCGCCCAGATGCGTGGCGTGTTCGACGGCAGACAGTGCGTGTGCGGATCGTCGCGGCTGAAATCAGCCGAGCGCTGCTTGACGAGCGCGGCCGCCCACGGCTGATACGGAAGGCCGCCCGGCATGCCGTAGCCCAGGCTGATCGCCTGCAGCGAGGGGATGTCTTTTTCCTGGCAGTCCTGGCCGTCGCGAATGAGATCGGGACACGGCGTCGTGCTCCGCGTCATCCACAGCCCGGAGAAATCGGGATGGCCGTCGCGCGTCCGCGGCGCCGGCGCGGCAAGATTTGGTTTGCCGTTCGGCAGGAGCGGCAGATCCGGCGTCCTGACGGTGACCCACTGCGCCGCGACAGCCAGCAGAACAGCGCACACGAAACGGATCATCGGCGTAATCCTACGCCAACTGGTCGCGCGCTAGCGTTTTTCGACGATGACGAATACGGGCTGTCCCGTCGGTTCGCTGACGGTCTTCACGACGGCCCAGCCGCTGGCCGTCAGCCTGTTGCCGTCGAGGTCGCGGCCCGTCGGGACGATCGACTGCGCGAGATCGCCGGACATGACTTCGTCCCTGGCCGGATAGCGCGGAAAATCCGACAGCCGCGTGGTGTAGAGCGCCGCTGCCGCAGCCGCAAGCAGCAGGACGAGAACGGCCGTCTTCAACGACGCGTCACTATCGCGATGAACACGGAGTCGGATCCCATTTCGATCCGTCCGGTTCCTTCTTGAAATCCGAGGTCACGACGAACGGCACGGCCAGATATTCGGGATCCTGAACGATCGCCATCACCATCAGATGATCGTTGCCGTCGGGCTCGCCGAACCGCTCGAAATACTCGGTGACCGTCGTCTTTGCGCTGTACGGGACGCCGTTCTTCCGGAGATAGCCCGGCCGCAGATTCGTCGTGACCACTTCGAGCGATCGCGAACGGACGCCCTGCCGCGGGCCGAGGCCGATGCCGAATCCGCCGGCGGGGGCGAGGCCCGGATCCCAGCGGGCAGCCGAATATCCCTGCCAGCTCGGGGGCAGTTTCGCAACCTCGCCACCGAAATGCAGGATGCGCGTCTGCGTACCGGCGTCGGTGTCGATCTTCAGCGTGTTGTCGTCCTGCCAGGTGATGTGCAGCCGTCCCGGCACGCGCATGATCGCCGGCGCGCCGTACGCCTTGCACTGGTTGCCGGCCGCTTCGTCTTTCGCCGGATCCCAGTCGAGCATGATCTTCTTGGCCGCCTGATTGATCGGCACGCTCGCCGAATCGCCCTTGAGCGGCGTCACCATCCTCCAGCGCCAGTCTTCGGTGACGAGCGACACCCAGTAGCCGGTGAGATCGACGGGCGCGGCGGCTTTCGGAGTTTTCGGCGGCTCGGGCGGTGCGCCCCGCTGGGCCGACAACGTCGCGCTCATCAGCAGGCAGAGTAGGGCGACGCTTTTCGCGTCGCGTGCGCGCGTCATTTCATCAGCCCCTTGTAGACGGATTCAACGAACTGATCCGCCTTCACGAAGCTCGCCGGCGTGACGTAGCCCGGATCGTAGTCGCGGGTCGGGCGCGCGGCTTTGATCTGATCGAGCGTCATCTTCTTATTGATCATGTCCCGCACGCGATCGCGCACGATGACGAGCATGTCCCGGAACTCGACGACGTCCGCTTCGTCGCAGATCCGTCCGTGGCCGGGAACGACGTACGTGCCGCCTTCCTGCGTGTGGCCGGGCACCGTGAGCTGCAGGATGTGATTGAGCGCGGCGATCTCGCCCTGGATCGTCCCGCCGTTGGCGACGTCGATGAACGGATACGCGTCGGGCGTGAAGACGTCGCCGGTGCTGACGACATCCGACCCGCGGAAGAGCACGACGGTGTCGCCGTCGGTGTGCGCGTTCGCTTCGTGGTAGAGGACGACGGCCTCGCCGTTGAAGCGCAGGTCTTTGGACGGCGTGAAGTACTCGTCGATCGGCAGGCCGCGCAGGCGCTCGGCGCCGCCCGTCGTCTGCCCGGCCTGGAACGGCGGCAGCGCCGCGCTCATCCGCGACAGCACGTGTTCGTTGGCGACGATGTTCAGCGGCTGCATCGGATCGGTGGCCGCGCGCGAGAACGCGACGTTGCCGCCGGTGTGATCCGCATGCAGGTGCGTGTTGATCAGAAACCGGATCGGCCCGTTCGACAGCTTGCGGATCTCGCCCGCGAGCGCCGCCGCCGACGCCGCGACGCCGGAGTCGACCACCAGCACGCCGTCGGCGCCGATCTGCACCGTGACGTTGCCGCCGGCGCCGAAGATCGCGTGGACGTTGTTCTGCACGCGCAGCGTTTCGAGCGCAGGCGGAGGCTGCTGCTGGGCGAACGCCGTGACGCCCGCCAGAATGCTGAGGAGCGCGGCCTTTTCAAGGCCGCGTCCGCGGCGGTGGCCGAAGGTCGTCATCGGAGATTGCATCCGCCGCCGTTCAGGCCGCAGTTGCAGTAGCGCTCGCACATCGCCGGCGCGGGCTTCGCCGGCTTGGCCATCGTCTTCCGATACTCCGGGTACATCGTCTCGGCGCCTCCACGTGTGGCGCCGGCGGGCAGTCCGTACCAGTCGGCGACTTCGGTGAGGAACGGATTCGTGCCCGGCAGATGATTCGGCACGAAGTCGGCGGCCTTCGGCACTTCGGGGACGGTTTCGCAGATGTCGCGTCCCATCACCTGCGTCGGATCGAGCAGCCACGTCTGGCTGCGCACGAGCGGTTCGGTCAGGATCACCGGGTCGGTGATGACGGTTTCGACCGTGAGGTAGTTGCCGTGACGCACCCAGTGTTCGGTGAAGGTCCGCTTGTCGCTCGCCGGGATGCCGTTGCGGCGGATGTAGTTCTCTTTCAGGTGCGTCGTGTAGATGTTGAGGATGTTGTCCTGCCACGTGCCGGTCGAAAAGCCCGACCACGTGTGCGGCGCATTCGCGGACGGATGCGCGCGGCCGTCGAGCCAGATCGTCCGTTCCATTTCCTGGAATCCCATGCGCAGGTGATACGCGACGAGCCGGCTCGTGACCGGATCGCGCACCGCGTCGATACGCATGTTCGACAGGCCGCGCATCATGTAGTCGCCGGCGTGCGGGCGGCACTGATATTCCTGCACGACGGAAATCCGATCGGCGTCGTAGCTGTCGGCGCGCAGGCGTCCGGCATCGCTCAGCGGAATGCCGAGATAGTCGCCGAGCTCGGGACCCGGAAGCCGTTCGGGATGATCTTCGTGAAACAGCGGCGCCCACGCGCCGCTGAAATCCGCCTGCGCGGCCGCGCGAGGCGGAAACGCAAATGTCGCCGCGGCCAGAAGCGCAGCCATGCCAGCGAGATATCGTGGCGTCATGCGGCCCGTATTCTATGCGCGTTTCCCGGCCGTTTGCGTTAATATGCGCGCGAGGTTTCGGCTTATGAGGACGATGAAAACTGCTGTTTCGATTTCGGCAATCGCCGGCCTGATCGCGATCGCGACGCCGGCCCTTGCGCACCATTCCTTCGCCGCCGAGTACGACGCCAACAAGCCGGTGCAGCTCAAGGGCACGGTGACGAAAGTCGAGTGGACCAATCCGCACGCGCGCTTCTACGTCGACGTCAAGGACGCCGACGGCAGCGTCGTGAACTGGAATCTCGAGCTCGCGAGCCCCAACGTGCTCGTGCGCCAGGGCTGGACGCGCCAGTCGCTGAAGATCGGCGACGAGATCACGGTGTCGGGCGCGCAGGCGAAGGACGGCTCGAAGATGGCGAACGCGCGCAACGTCACGCTCGCCAGCGGCAAGCGCGTCTTCGCGGGATCGGCCACCGACGACGCTCCCGCTTCAGCGAACAAGTAGAGTCCGCCTTCAGGCGGACCTGGAAGAGAAAATGACAAAGATCCTTATCGCCGCGGCGATCGCGGCAATGGCGGCGCCGGCGTTCGCCGGACAGCGCAACGTCAATCAGCCGGCGGCTCCGACGTCACCGGCCGGCGCCGGCGGACTCACGACCGGCAACGGCCGCGGCCGCGGTGCGCAGCCGCCGCAAGGTCCCGCGCCGAAGCTGCCCGACGGACGTCCGGATTTCTCCGGCGTCTGGCAGGTCGCGGGTCCTGTCGGCGATCTCGCGCAGGGCATGCCGAAAGGCGAGGAGATTCCCCTGAACGCCGCCGGCAAAGCGGAGATGGCGAAGCGCGAGTCGAAGGACGATCCCGAGGCGAACTGCCTGCCGACCGGCGTCCCGCGCGTCGCGCCGTATCCGATGCGGATGCTCCAGACGGCGACGCACGTGTTCATCCTCTTCGAAGGCAACATCCACAGCTTCCGGCAGATCTTCGTCGACGGGCGGAAGCACCCCGACGATCCGGATCCCACGTGGTACGGCAATTCGATCGGCCACTACGAAGGCCAGACGCTCGTCGTCGACACGATCGGGTTCAACGACAAGTTCTGGTTCGACTTCCGCGGCCATCCGCACAGCGAGAAGCTCCACACGATCGAGCGCTACACGCGCACGAACCTCGGCACGCTGAAGGTCGAGACGACGATCGACGATCCCGTCTACTACTCGAAGCCGTTCACGGTGACGTTCAACGGACGGCTGCGGCCGAACGAAGAGCTGATGGAGTACATCTGCCAGGAGAACGAGCAGGACTCCAAGCACATCAAAGGGCCGGCTGGGACTCCGTAGGGGGTAGGGGCTGGGGGCGGGGGACTGGAAATGATCACGGTCGAATCGCGCGGATCGGGCGCGCCGGGGATCGGGTCGAAGGCGCTGATTACGCTCGCGGGGATCGCCGCCGTCTTGTTTATCGTCGTGGCGGCGCTGCCGTATCGCGCGCTGCTCGGCTCGGCCGACTCCGCGAAGACCGCGCTGCAGGATTTCCAGTTCGCGTACTACCCGAAGCGCGTCTGGTTGCTCACGCACATCGCCGGCGGCCTCATCGCGCTGCTCTCAGGACCGGTGCAGCTCTGGCTCGGACTGCACAACGTGAAGATGGACGTCCACCGCAAGCTCGGCATCCTCTACATCATCGGCATGATCGTCGGCTCGATCGGCGCGTTCGGTCTCGCGCTGCAGACCGACGGCGGGCTCGTCTTCGGCTCGGGCCTGTTCTTCCTCGGCGTCGCGTGGGTCACGACGACGACGCTGGCGTTCGTGGCGATCAAGAAGAACCTGATCGATCAGCACAGGGAATGGACGATCCGCAGCTACGTCGTCACCTTCGCGTTCGTCACGTTCCGCGCGGGCCAGGTGGCGCTCGTCGCCCGCGGCGTCCCGCTCGCGACCGCCATCGGCGTCATGGCCTGGGCCTGCTGGGCCATTCCGCTCCTGATCACGGAAGCGGTGATTCAGGGGCGCGCCATTCTGAAA
>DATNBT010000364.1:0-5820 GCA_035571855.1 Vicinamibacterales bacterium | reverse complement strand
TGCGGCCGCGCGGTGTGCAGCACGAGTTCGGCCATCGGTCTCACGCGTCCGTCACGTTCGTCGTCCAGAAGCAGCACCGACCGATCGGCGATGACGTCCACGAACGGCGATTGCAGAAGGTGCACGGCGAAGGGGACAAATCCCTGCAGGCGGGCCAGGCGCGCGAGCCGCATCAGCAGCGACGTCTTGCCTGCCCCTCGCGGCCCGAACACGCGCACGACATGCGGGGATGCCGGGCCCAGTTCGAAGAGCTCCGCGATCGACGCCTCGATACGTGCGCCGGCCGGCGTCAGTACCGCCTGCCCCGTCGCCTCAAACCAGCTGGATCTCCCCGTGGCGCCGTAGTCGAGGACGTTGTCCCGATCGGCACAGGCGGCGGCACGGCGCAACTGCTCGGCGGCGTCGCCCGCAGGACAGATCGACAACGTGACGGTGTCACCGGACGCGAGATCGATCGCGTGGTGACGATCGATCGGCACGAATCGATCGGCAATGCAGTCGACGGCGGCCATGCAGGAACGGCGCACTCAGGTGCAAGACGGCGGCCCTGGCGATCGACGCGACTTCACGCGACACGACTGGCCGCGAACGCACGAGGCGTCGCAATTTTTTGCGGTACAATTTGTCCTTCATGCTGCGATTTCTGACGGCCGGCGAGTCGCACGGCAAAGCGCTCGTCGCCATCCTCGAGGGCATGCCCGCCGGGCTGTCCCTCGACTTCGACGCGGTCACCGCGGAACTCCGTCGCCGTCAGGGCGGCTACGGCCGCGGCCGGCGCATGGCCATCGAGTCGGACCGCGCCGAAGCGCTGAGCGGTGTCCGCCACGGCAGGACGACCGGCGGCCCGATTGCGCTGATGATCCCGAATAAGGACTGGGAGAACTGGCAGAAGACGATGCACGTCGAGCCGGTGCAGCCGGCCGACGCCACGGGCAGCGAGCGCCCGGTGGTGACGCGGCCGCGTCCCGGCCACGCCGACCTCGCCGGCGTCGTGAAGTACGGCCACGACGACATCCGCAACGTGCTCGAACGCGCGAGCGCGCGCGAGACCGCGGCGCGGGTGGCGATCGGGTCGCTTTCACGCCAGCTCCTCGCCGCCGTCGGCGCCGACATCGTCAGCCACGTCTTCACGATTGGCGCGATCAGCGTGCCGGATCCCCTCGCCGTGACCTTCGAGGACGCGCGGGCGATTCCCCCGGACTCGCCCCTTCACTGCGTCGATGCCGGCATCGAGAAGGAGATGATCGCGGAAATCGACCGCGCGCGCGAAGCCGGCGACACGATGGGCGGCGCGTTCGAGGTCATCGCGCGCGGCATCCCGCCGGGACTCGGCAGCTACGTGCAGTGGGATCGCAAACTCGACGGACGGCTGGCACAGGCGCTGATGTCGATACCGGCCATCAAGGCGGTGGGCATCGGTCGTGGGCCGGACGTCGCGTCGCTGCCCGGCTCCCGCATTCATGACGAGATCCTGCCGCGCACCGGCGCCCGGCCGGCGAGCGGCGTCAACGTCAGTCGCCCCACCAACAACGCCGGCGGACTCGAGGGCGGCGTGACCAACGGCGAAGACCTGCGCGTCTCGATCTACATGAAACCGATCGCCACGCTCATGAAGCCGCTCCGGTCGGTCGATCTGACGACGATGCAGGAGAGCCCGGCGGCGATCGAGCGCAGCGACGTGTGCGCCGTCCCGGCGGCCGCCGTCGTGGCCGAGGCCATGGTCGCGTTCGTGCTCGCGGATGCGCTCGTTGAAAAATTCGGCAGCGATTCCGTCGAAGAACTGCAGACGAACTGGAAGGCCTTCCGGGAGCGCACGCAGGCGCGTTTCGCGCGCCCGACGAAGTGATTCGACCGATCCTCAAGTACGGCGCCGGTTCCCTGCACGACAGGGCCGCCGACGTCGACGCCATCACTCCCGAGATCGACACGCTCGTCAACGACATGATCGAGACGATGTATGCCGCGCCCGGCGTCGGTCTCGCCGCACCGCAGGTCGGCGTCCCGCTGCGGATCTTCGTCGTCGACGTCTCCCTCGGCCGCGATCCGGCCGGGCTGATGGTGATGATCAACCCGCAGTTCGTGGCGCGCGAAGGCATGCAGCTCGAAGAAGAAGGCTGTCTGAGCCTGCCGGGCTTTGAAGCGACGGTCGTTCGCCCGACGCGCGTCGTGATCAAGGCGCTCGATCGCGAAGGCACCGAATACGAGCGGCAGGGCGACGGGCTGCTTGCGCGCGCATTCCAGCACGAGATGGACCATCTCGACGGCACGCTCTTCATCGACCATCTGCGCGGGATCAAGCGCGAGATGATCGTGAGGAAGATCAAGAAGCTGTCGCGTTCGGGAAAATGGTAGTCGTCTTCTTCGGCACGCCGGCGTTCGCCGTGCCGACGCTGCAGGCGCTGCTCACGTCCGCTCACACGGTCGCCGCCGTCGTCACGCAGCCGGACCGGCCGAAAGGCCGCGGACAGAAGATGACGGCATCACCGGTGAAGGTCGCGGCCGGTCAGACATTGATCCTGCAGCCGGAGTCGGCGAAGACGGAAGACTTCGCGCGTCAGCTCGAGGCCTTCCACGCCGACATCGGCATCGTCGCCGCGTACGGCCAGATCCTCTCGCAGCCGATCCTGGACACCCCTCGCCTGGGCATGATCAACGTGCACGCCTCACTGCTCCCGCGATATCGCGGTGCAGCGCCGGTCCAGCGCGCGATCATCAACGGCGACACGGAAACGGGCGTGACGATCATGCGGATGGTGCGAGCGCTCGATGCCGGGCCGATGATTGCCACCGGCCGCGTGCACATCGGACCGGAACAGACCAACATCGAGATTGAAGATGCGCTCGCGCGCGAGGGCGCGACGCTTCTGATGGACGTGCTCGATCGCCTCGGATCGCTGCCGGAGATTCCACAGGACGACTCGCTCGCGACGTATGCGCCGAAGATCGTGAAAGACGACGGCCGGGTCGACTGGTCGTGGCCGGCCGCCAGGATCCACAACGTCATCAGAGCACTGCATCCGTGGCCGCACGCCGTGACGTTCGCCGATGGACGGCGCCTGATTCTGCACCGTTCGCGGCCGTCGCCAGACCGATCGGACAAGCCGGCCGGGACAGTCCTGGCCGCCGGTGCCGACGGCATTCACGTCGCCACGGGCGACGGTACGCTCGACCTGATCGAGCTGCAGGCTGAAGGCGGCCGCCCGCTGCCCGCGCGGGACTTTCTCGCCGGCCACCCGCTCGTACCGGGCACCGTTCTTCGCCCGCAGGCATGATCGCACCGGCGCGCGTCGCCGCTTTCGAGATCCTCCAGGCGCTGTCGTCAGGCCGCGCGGACCTGCCGTCGGCGATTGCCCGCGCGCGAGCCGGACTCGCCGACGACCGCGACAAGGCGCTCGCCGCGGAAATCGCGACAGGCGTCCAGCGGCATCGAAACGCGATCGATCATCTCATCACGCAGTTCTCCAGACGCGATCCGGACCGCCTCGACCTCGAGGTGCTCGACATCCTGCGCTTGAGCGCGTACCAGCTCCTGCATCTGACACGCGTGCCGGCCGCCGCCGTGGTCGACGATGCGGTCGACCTGACACGACGTGTGAAGAAACGCAGCGCCTCCGGGTTCGTGAACGCCGTGATGCGGGCCCTCTCCAGGGCGCGCAACAGCCTGCCGCTCCCGCCGCGGCCGGACGATCCGTCGGATCGCAAGCAGGCGCTCGAGTACCTGACGGTGACGCTGTCGCATCCGCGCTGGCTCGCGGAGCGGTGGTACGACCGCCTGGGATTTGCGCGCGCCGAGCAATGGATGCAGTTCAACAACGAGCCCGCGCGGCTGACGTTGCGCGTCAACCGGCTGAAGACGTCCGCCGATGCGCTCATCGCGCGTCTCGACCGCGACGACGTCCTCGTCGAACGCGGGCGATGGGCGCCTGACGCGCTGATCGTGTCCGAAGGCCGCGCGCTGCAGACGGATGCCGCCGCCGATGGCTCGTTCGTCGTGCAGGACGAAGCGTCGCAGCTCGTCGGCCTGCTCGCGACGCCGTCCGCGAGCGCGAGAGTGCTCGACACGTGCGCCTCTCCCGGCGGCAAGACGACGGAGATAGCGGGCGTGATGAACGGCTCCGGACTCATCGTCGCCTGCGACGTCCGCGACGCGCGTATCGCGCTGCTCACCCGCACCATCGCGGCGAGCGGCGCGACAAACGTGCGGGTCGTCCAGGCGGATCTTCGCCGGCCGCTTCCCTTCGGGGCCGCCTTCGACGCGGTGCTCGTCGACGCGCCGTGCTCCGGCCTCGGCACCCTGCGGCGCGATCCCGATATCCGCTGGCGCCGGCGCGAATCCGATCTCGTCGACCTCACGGCCGCGCAGACGCGCATGCTCGGTCACGCGGCAGCGTGCGTCGCGCCCGGCGGACGGCTGATCTACTCGACGTGCTCCAGCGAGCCCGAGGAGAACGATGACATCGCCGACGGATTCCTGAAGGGGTCGCCGGCGTTTGCGCCCGCGGATGCGCGCCGCGGCACGGGCCTGCCTGACGCGGTCGTCGACGGACAGGGGCGGCTGCGCACGACGCCGGATCGCCATGGACTGGAATGCTTCTTCGGCGCAGTCTTCGAACGGCAGCGGTAGACGTGGTACGATCTGAGCCGTCGATGGCGCTTCGCAACCGCGTGTTCGGAGCGGGCAAGGTCCTGATCCTCGCCGGCTCTCTCCTCGCGACCTATGTCGTGTTCGCCGTGGGCGCGATGCGATACGCGCTGGTTTCACGCGAGGTTCAGGTCCCCGACCTCACGAACCGGACGACGGCCGATGCGAGCGCGATGATTACCGACCTTGGTCTCACGCTGAAGGTGGACGACGCCAAGCGGCTCGACCCGCGCATTCCCGCCGGGCGTGTGCTCGCGCAGGAGCCCGCGCCGGGATCGACCGCGCGCCAGCAGCGCACGGTGCGCGTCTGGCTCAGCGCCGGCGCACGCGCGGCCGCCGTGCCGGCGGTGACCGGCATCAACCAGCGCATCGCCGAACTCAGGCTGTCCCAGAGCGGAATCGGCGTGACGACGGTCTCCGAGATTCGATCGGAAGACTACCCCGCTGACGCCGTGGTGGCGCAACAGCCTCCGGCGAAAGCGGCGGCCGCCGGCGTCGCGCTGCTCGTCAACCGCGCCGACCGCGGGATCACGTACGTGATGCCGGATCTGATCGGCGTGGTCGGCGATCGTGCCGCCGAGGCGCTGAGGCAGCGCGGATTCCGGGCGTCGGTGGTGAACTCGTCGCCGTACCCGGGCGTCGCGCCCGGCATCGTGCTGCGCCAGAACCCGCAGCCCGGCTTTCAAATCCGTCCCGGCGAGCCGATCTCGCTCGAGGTGAGCCGGTGAGCTCGCTGCTTCTCGCGCCGTCGATTCTCTCCGCCGACTTCGCGCGTCTCGGAGACGCCGTCGCCGCCGTGGAGCGCGGCGGTGCGGACCTGATTCACGTCGACGTGATGGACGGCCACTTCGTGCCGAACATCACGATCGGGCCGCCGGTCGTGAAGTCGCTGAAGCGTGTCGCGACCGTGCCGCTCGACGTGCACCTGATGATTACCGACCCGGACAAGTACATCGGCGCGTTCGCCGAGGCCGGCGCCGCGATGATCTCGGTCCACGTCGAAGTCCTGCCCCACCTGCACCGCACGATTCACGCGATCAAGGCGCTTGGCGCGAAAGCCGGGGTCGTCCTCAACCCGGCCACGCCGGTCGTCGAGATCAGCGAAATCGCGGGCGACGTGGACTTCGTCCTCGTCATGTCGGTCAACCCGGGGTTCGGAGGCCAGTCTTTCATCCCCC
>DATNBT010000363.1:0-19031 GCA_035571855.1 Vicinamibacterales bacterium | reverse complement strand
GGGCTGAGCACGCCGCCGATGCGGCCGAACGCGACCGTCGTGCCGACGCCCGTCGAGCGGATGTTCGTCGGATACACGTTCGCCGCGAGCGCGTACATCGTCGTCTGGGTGGCGTTGACGAGGCCGCCCGTGATGCCGAGCATGATGAAGACCGGCACGACCTGCGACGGCGTGATGTTCATCATCGCCAGCGCGACGCAGCCGGCGATCGATCCGGCGGCGAGCACGAGCATCGTGATGCGCGAGCCGATGCGCGGGATGATGAACGCCGCGACCAGCGCGAACACGAGGACGCCGAGGTTCCACGCGAGCAGGCCGTAGCTCGCCGTGCCGACGTCGAACTTCGCGCGATCGAGCATCGACGGCACCCAGTTGGTGCCCATGTAGGCGCCGAAGAAGCAGAAGAGGAAGCACGCGAACAGCGCGATGGTGTCGGCGCGGAACTCCGGCACGAACAGCTCGCCGATCGACGCGCGCTTGGTCGTCTTCTCGTGCGGATCGACGAAGGCGGCGTCCTCAGGGACGTCGTGCCCGAGCTTTCGCAGCAGCGCGCGCAGTTCGCCCCACCGCTCCTGCAGGCTCGCCATGTAGCGCGGCGACTCCGGCAGCACGAAGAACAGGAACGCGCCGAGCAGCAGCGGCAGCGCGCCGCCGACCGCGAACAGCACGCGCCAGCCGTAGCGCGGCAGGATGAGGCCGCCGATCCAGCCGGCGAACGCGCCGCCGAGCGGCACGCAGATGACGGTGAGGGTCACCGCGACGGGACGCCGCGCCCTCGGGACGTATTCCGACGAGATGGCCGTGGCCGTCGGCATCGCGCCGCCGAGTCCGAGGCCGGCGAGGAACCGCAGGAAGATCAGCATCTCGATGCTGTTCGCCATCGAGACGCCGACGGTCAGGATGCCGAACGAGATGACGCTGCCGAGCAGCGCGACGCGCCGCCCGAGTTTGTCGCCGAGGACGCCGCCGATCGCGCCGCCGAGCATCATGCCGATCATGCCGGCCGTCAGCACGAGGGCGAACTCCGGCCGCGTCTTGTGCCACTCGCGCATCAGGGCGGGAATCGCGCTGCCCATCACCTGGTTGTCGAAGCCGTCGAGGATGATCGTCATCGCGGTCGCGAAGACGAGCAGTTTCTGATAGCCGCCGAATTTCCCTTCGTCGAGTACCGCGCCGACGTCGACAGTTTTCATGTAGCCCTCAGCCCTGAGCCTTCAGCCCTAGTGTTTTCCCGCCATCGCCTGCTGTCCGCGGGCGTGACTCGTCGAGAAGATCACGTGCAGCGCCATCAGCGCCTGCAGCGGATGCGCACCGGCGTCGACGAGCGGGCCGACGTGCTCGCTGACTTTGCCGCCCTTTCCGACGTTCACCATCTCCTCGGCGGCCGCGCGCTGCTTGCCGTGGAGGTTGTATTCCTTCGCGACCGACTCGAGATCGTTCACGATGCGGTTGCGCAGCTCCTGGCTGTGGCGCGACTCGAACAGCAGCTTGTTCAGCCCGTACCCTTCCGACGGCGGGTGCTTGTAGAACAGGAAGCCCTGGTTCTTGTACTCCCAGTCGCCGGCCTTCGCGTCGATGCCGGACGCCTTGTGCGCGCGCTCCGGCAGGAACCGCATCATGCAGAGGCCGTGGTGCCACGTCGGGATGTAGTCGATCAACTCGCCTCTGTGCGCGCCGATCGCGCCGAACATCACCGCCCAGCTCAGCATCTCGGTGTTGCCGACTTCGTCGAGCTGCTCCGGCGTCATGTTCAGCAGCGCGTCGGTGTTCCCCGCTTCCATCTGCGACACGAGCCACCGGTCGAAATCGAATTCGGGATGCAGGTACTTCGTCGTCCCCGGGAAGTGCGACATCCCTCCGCTCGCGATGATCGCGACCCGTTCCTTCCGGCCCTTGATGATGTCCGCGAGCGCCTTGCCCAGCGCCGCGCAGCGGCGCGCGGTCGGCAGCGGCGGCACGTAGACGTTCGTGAAGAACGGAATGACGGGAATCTTGCGGTTGCCGATCACGTACTCGAACGGGATCGAGAACGCGTGGCCGAGCTCGGCGTCTTCCGAATACGAGATGTCGAAGTTGTGCTCGGTGACGAGCTTGTGGAGGATGTCTTCGGCCATCCCGCGGGCGATCGGCAGCTTGTGCTCGCGCCCGGCGAACTTCGCGTGCGCGGTGTCGCCGGCGACGATGCAGAAGGTGGGGACGCAGCTGACCGAGAACGTCTCGACGTGATCGGCGCCGAGAAAGAGGATGACGTCGGGTTTGGCCTCGTCGAGCACCTTGCCGACTTCGTTCATCGCCCGTCCCGCCTGCTCGAGCTGGTTCGGATCCTCGTCCGGCGGACGCGTAAACATGTATGGCGTGTGACACGTTCCGAGCGCAGCGACGATTTCGCCCATATAGCCCTCAGCCTTAAGCCCTCAGCCTTCTTCGCTTTCCACCCACTTCACACCAAGCTCCGTCAGCCTGGCCCGTAATCCATAGAAGTCTAGTCCCAATTCGCCGTTCTTGAGCCGTTCGCGCGTCTTGCTTTCCTTCGCAAACCGGTCGCCCGCCGCCTTCGCCACCTCCGCCGCCCGCTCGCGTGGCACGACGACGACGCCGTCGACGTCGGCGACGATCACGTCGCCGGGACGGATGTGCTGCCCGGCGCAGACGACGGGGACGTTCACCGAGCCCGGCGTCGCTTTGACGGTGCCCTGCGCGCTGATGGCCTTGGCCCAGACCGGGAAGTCCATCTGCGTGAGGTCCGCGACGTCGCGGATGCCGGCGTCGATGACGAGGCCGACCGCGCCGTGCGCTCTCGCCGACTCGCCCAGCAGCTCGCCGAACATCCCGTCGGTCGACTCCGACGTCGTCGTCACGACGAGGATGTCGCCGGGCTTCAGGACTTCGATCGAGGCGTGGATCATCATGTTGTCGCCGGGCGCGCACGAGACCGTCACCGCGCTGCCGGCGGCTTTCGCCGTGGGATAGATCGGCCGCATGTACGGGCGCAGCAGTCCCGTGCGGCCCTGCGCTTCGTGCACGGTCGCGACGCCGAGTTCGCCGAGCTTCTTGATGTCGGCCGCGTCGGCGCGTGTGATGTTCTTAACTACTCTTGACATGTTTGTTGATGCGCGGGTAGACCTTCCGCGCGTTGCCCTCGAAGATCTTCTTCCGCCCCGCCGCATCGAGATTCGGCGTCGCGTCGATGTAGCGCCTGGTGTCGTCGTAGTTGAAGCCGGTTTCGGGATCGATGCCGCGGACGGCGCCGACCATCTCCGATCCGAACAGGATGTTGTCGACCGGCACGATCTTCGTCAGCAGGTCGATGCCCGCCTGGTGATACACGCACGTGTCGAAGAACACGTTGTTGCGGATCATGTCGGCGAGCGGCGGACGCTTCATGTCCTGCGCGAGGCCGCGGTACCGGCCCCAGTGATACGGGACGCCGCCGCCGCCGTGCGGGATGATCATCCGGAGCTGCGGGAAGTCCTTGAAGAGATCCGCCTGGATGAACTGCATGAACGCCGTCGTGTCGGCGTTGATGTAGTGCGCGCCGGTCGCGTGGAAGTTCGGGTTGCACGACGCGCTGACGTGGACCATCGCCGGCACGTCGAGCTCGACCATCTTCTCGTAGAAGGGATACCAGTACTTGTCGGTCAGCGGCGGCGCGCCCCAGTAACCGCCGGACGGATCCGGATTCAGGTTGCAGCCGATGAACCCGAGCTCGTTCACACAGCGTTCGAGCTCGCGCACGCAGTTCGCCAGCGGATCGCTCGGCGTCTGCGGCAGCTGGCACACGCCGACGAAGTTCTGCGGGTAGAGAGTGACGACCCTGTAAATCAGGTCGTTGCACTGCTCGGTCCAGTGCAGGCTCGTCGTCGCGTCGCCGACGTGATGCGCCATCGCGGACGCGCGCGGCGAGAAGATCGTGACGTCGCTGCCGCGCTCGCGCTGGAGCTTCAGCTGCGCGCCTTCGAGGCTCTGGCGGATTTCGTCGTCTGTCACGTGGACGGCGCCCTTGGTGCGCGACATTTTCTCCAGGGTCGGATTCTTCAGCTCCGCGAGCTGCGCGTCGCGGAACGCCTGCAGCCCCTTCGGAGCGGTCGTGTAGTGCCCGTGGCAATCGATAATCATCCTGCCTGTCCTGCCCCTCCTGCTTTACCTGCCCATCGCTTTGTCGATCTTGTCCAGCAGCGCCATCGACGGCACGACACTCGCCGCGCTCGATTCCGGTTCGCGGCCTTCGCGAATCGCGCTCACGAACTCGACGTCCTGCCGATCGAAGGCGAGCGTCGGATCGAGCTCGACTTTGTTGCCTTCGCTGTCCGTCATGTCGTCGCGATAGATCTTGTACGTCTCTTCCTCGCCGATGTAGCGGTAGAAGCCGCCGAACGGTCCCTTGTTGTTGAACGACATCGCCATCGTGAAGAGCGGGCCATTCTTGATCTTCATGCAGACGCTCAGGTCCATCGGGATGCCGAGCTCCTTGTGGTCCGGCCCCTTCTGTCCCCAGCAGTCCCAGTTCGGGTTGTCCACCACCCACTGCGCGATGTCGACCGAGTGGCAGCCGTGATGCCACAGCAGGTTGTCGACCCACGATCGCGCCTGGCCGTGCATGTTCAGGTTGGTGCGGCGGAAGAAGTACGTCTCGACGACGAGATGATGGAGGTGGAACTTGCCGTCCCGAATCCGCCGCTTCATCTCACGATGCGGGCTCGAGAAGCGGCGCGTGTGCGTGACCATGCAGACCTTGCCGGCCTCCTTCGACGCCGCCAGCATGTCTTCTGAATCCTTCAGATTCAGCGCCATGGGAATTTCGACCTGAACGTGCTTGCCTTTGCCGAGCGCGAGCAGCGTCTGATCGTGATGCTGGTCGCTCGGCGTCGTGAGGATCACCGCGTCGACGCCGGGACGATCGATGCACTCTTCGAGGTTCGTGGACGTGAACGGGATCTTGTATTCCTCGGCGAACTTCTTCCCGCTCTCCGCCGTCCGGCTCGCGATCGAGACGATCTCGACGCCGGGAATCTTCGCGAGCGCCTTGGCGTGAATCACGCCCATCGCGCCCGTGCCTGCCAGCGCAATCTTCATCGCTAATCCTCGACCAATCGGGTTGGGTTGGTGACCGCCATCGTCCGGACGTCGTCCGCGCTGAATCCGGCGTCGAGCAGCTTCTGCACGAACATCGCGAAGCCCTCGGCGACCGGCGGATTGATCGTCTGTCCGAGGTCGGTGGAGATCACGGCGTTCTTCGCGCCCGCCTTCCGGATGTTCGCGAACGCCGTCTCCCACGGCGCCTTGTTCGTGAACGTCGTCGTGAAGCAGTGCTCGATGAGCGCGCCTTCGGCGACCAGTTCCTTCTGCTCGTCGCCCGTGAGGCTCTGCGACGGGAACTCCGCGTGCGTGACCAGGACTCTCTTCAGCCCCATTCGCTTCGCTTCACGGACGATGGCGAAGATCTCCTTGCGGCCGACGTGTCCGGTCGCGAGGATCATGTTGTGCTTCCTGATCCGCTCCATGCAGCGCTTCGCCGCCTCGACGACGTGGCCGTGGTCGTCGACGAGCGTGAGCTTCGGCGGCGAGATGCCTTCGGCTTCGAGCTCGCGCTGAATCTTCGCCCAGAACGGCAGCTTCTCGGTCGACGTCGAGCGGCCGGCGGTTTCGTTCTCCGCGTCGACCGTCGGAAACCAGACGATCTTGCACTGCGAGCGCCCGGCGAGCTCGACGGCGACGGCGTTGAGGCCCCCGACGCTGTGATTGAGGGTGATCGCGCCCATCGCCTTGATGCCGGGGACCGCTTTGTTCACGACCTGCGCGCGCTCACCGGTCGACACGTAGTGGGATTTCAGGACGAAGCCTTTCATCCCGTGCCGGAGGAATTCCTTCGCGCAGTCGATGTCGTCGACACGCCGGGGGATGACGTCCGGGGCGACGTGAATCTGGAGGTCGTAGGCGCCCTGCAGGCACTTCCAGGCGGCGTCGGAGACTTTAATCGTTTCGTGGGTTTCGGCGCTCATGCTTCGTGTACACTCTCGCGGCTATGAGATCGTTCAAACGGCTGAACATCGACGTCGGTTTCTTCCTTCTGCTGGGCATCCTGACGGCGGCCGTGCTGGGCGCCCAGAGCCCTGCAAAGGTACTTGGAATTTCGGATGCGGGCAAGGCCGCCCTCACCGCGCAGATGAACGACGCGGTCAAGCGCGGCGACGCGCCCGCCGTCGCCGAAATCGTCGTCAACCGCGAGGGCGTGCTGTACGAGGGCTCATCCGGCCTGCCGGCGAACGCGCTCTTCAACATCGCGTCGATGACCAAGCCGGTGACGTCGGTCGCCGTCATGATGCTCGCCGAGCAGGGCAAGCTGAAGATCGACGACCCGATCAGCAAGTACCTCGACGGCTTCGACAAGCTGCAGGTGATCACGAAGTTCAACGCCGCCGACGCGACGTATGAGACACGGCCCGCGAAGTCGCCCATCACCATCAAACAGCTGCTGTCGCACACCTCCGGGATCGGCTACGGCTTCACCAACCCGATCGAATACGCGCTGACGGCGAAGACGAAGAAGGGCGAATGGCAGCTCCCGCTGCTCGACGATCCCGGCACGAAGTTCCACTACTCCGCCAGCACGCGCGTGCTCGGCCTGCTCGTCGAAGAGCTGACGCGGATGAGCCTCGAGGACTGGTACCAGGAGAACATCTTCAAGCCGCTCGGCATGGTCGACACGTCGTACGCCGTGCCCGCGGCGAAGCAGAAGCGCCTCGCGCCGCAATTCACGCGCGCGTCCGGCAGGATGCAGCCGCTGCCGAAGACGCCCGTGCCGGCGACGCCCACGCCGCCGCTGCGCGGCGACGGCGGCCTCTATTCGACCGTCGAGGACTACAGCAGGTTCGTGCGCATGCTGCTGAACGGCGGGACGCTGAACGGACACCGGATCATCAGCGAAGCGTCGGTGAAGGCGATGGGCCAGAACGCGATCGGCTCCGTCGTCCTCGACCTGCAGCCCGATGCGGACAAGCAGCGGACAAAGCCGTTCCCCCTCGGCGCCGGCAAAGACAAGTTCGGCCTCGGGTTCCAGATTGCCGCCGACGATCCCGCGACGAAGGGATTCCGAAGCCCGGGAAGCATGAGCTGGGCGGGTATTTTCAACACGGAGTTCTGGGTCGATCCGGTAAAACACGTAGGCGGCGTGCACATGATGCAGCTGCTGCCGTTCTACGACGACGGCGCCATCAGAGCTTTGCGGGGATTTGAGCACACCGTGTATCAGAATCTTCCCTGATTTTTCCGCCCTATGACCTCTGACCTCTGACCTCCGGATGGCACGACCGTTGAATAGCTATATGGCGTGTAGTCTCTGGAGTCGACCGTGTCGAAGCAACGCGCTAACGGCGCCAACTCTCTTCAGAATTTCCTGCTCGCCGCACTTCCCGACGACGACCTGACGCGCATCGTCCCGCAACTCGAAGTCGTGCCGCTCCGCCTCAAGGAGCTGCTGCACAAGCCCGGCGAACCTATCGACTACGTGTATTTTCCCGGCGGCGGATTCTGCTCGATCGTCACCGTCCTCGAAGACGGCAGCATGGTCGAAGCCGCCACGGTTGGACGCGAAGGTCTGGTTGGGTTGGCGGCTGCCTTGTATGAGAATCCGTCCTCCACTGCGACGATGGCGCAGAGCGACGTGGACGTGTGCTATCGGATGTCCGCGGACGATTTTCGCGAAGAAATGGACAGGTGCGGCGCCTTCCATCACGCCATTCACCGCTATTCGCAGGCGCTGATGGCGTTCGTGATGCAGTCGGCGGCCTGCAACGCCGCCCATTCGATCGAACAACGGCTCGCGCGATGGCTGCTGGTCGCGCAGGATCGGATGGGGGCCGACGAATTCTATCTCACCCAGGAATTCATCGCGATGATGCTGGGCGCCTCGCGATCGACGGTGACGACGATCGCCGGAGAACTGCAGGACGCCGGGTTCATCACCTACCGCCGCGGCAAAGTGACCATTCTCGATCGCGCGGCGCTCGAGGCCGCGTCATGCGAGTGCTATAAGACGGGCGCCGAGCTGCTCAAGACGGCCAGCGAACCGCACTCGCGCAACTAGAACTTCACCCGCACCGACAGCTGAATCTGCCGCGGCGCCTGCGCGGCGATCGCCTGCCCGAAGAACGGCGACGTCAGCGTCCCGATGTACCGCGAGTAGTTCACGCGATTGAACACGTTGAACGCGTCGATGCCCACGGTCGCCGCGGGTCCCGTCTTCCCCGCTCCGCTTCCGAGCGGAAACTGGCGCGACCAGCGCACGTCCAGGTCGGCGTACCCCGGGCCTTCGAGGCTGTTGCGCGGCACTCCCGGCGGTCTCGCGTTGGCGGTGCCGGTGTTGAAGTCGTCATGCCCCGTGGTCATCGAGTACGGCCGTCCCGACTCCAGCGCGAGCGACACGCCCGCGTTGAACCACGACTCCGCGTTGAACGTGCCGATCAGATAGAACCGGTGGCGCTGATCGAAATCGGATCGCGCGTACTCGCCGGACAGGTCGTAGCTGTCGGGAGGCGTCCAGTTGATGCCCGCCGTGTCGGTCGTGGCTTTGGCCAGCGTGTACTGCAGCGAGCCCGCGAAGCGCGGCCCGATCCGGCCTTTGAGACTCACCTGCATGGAGTCGCTCCGGTAGCGGCCTTCGGATTCGATCTCACGCACCACCGCGTAACGCGGATCCGGTCTCGACGCGAACAGCGGAGGCGGAGGCGCGTTGATGTCGCGGGAGCGGAACTGGTCGTACCCGCGCGAGCCTGTGTACGTGATGCTCGCGCTCGTGCCCTTGCGCAGCTCGCGTTCGACGCCGCCGCTGAACTGAAACAGCGATGGAATGACGATGCCCGGCTCGAACAGCACGATGCCGGGCGGCGCGGCGGCGGTCGCTGTTCCCGCGGCGAACGGCGTCGGATAGGCGGGATCCGTGATCGTGTACCGCACCAGCGTCGTCCCGTTGTATTTCAGGATGTCCTGAATCGGATTCGGTCCGCTGCGATCGAAGAACAGGCCGGCGCCTCCGCGCACCACCAGGTGTCCGCTCTCGAGCGGCGACCAGGCGACCGACCCGCGCGGGGACACGTTGTTGTGGTCGTCGAAGTAGTTCTGCCAGTCGTACCGCACGCCGGCCACGACGCTGAGGTTCGGACGCAGGCGGATTTCGTCCTGCGCGAACCCGCCGAGCACCTTTTCCAGAAACACGACGTGGCCGCTGCCCGCCTGCTGGATGAGCGCGTAGGGACGGCCGGCCGCGTAATCCGCGAGGCTCGAGAAGTAGAAGGTGCCCGCGCGGTTCGAGTTGTCGTCGAAACGTCTGCGGCTCCAGTCGGGAATCTGGAAGCCCGCCTTCACCGCGTGCGCGCCGCGGGTCCAGCTGACGACGTCGGTGAGCGTGAAGTGATGCTCGGTTCGCGAGCGATCGAGCTGCGAGCCGCCGCCCGTGAACGCATCGAGCACGACGATCTTCTGCGCCTGGCTCAGGCCGTCCCAGCTCTCGTATTCGTTGCCGACCAGCAGCCGCGCCTGATTCACCAGGTTCGGCGTCACGATGGTCATGTGGTTGTAGATCGTGTCCTGTTCGATCGACGACCAGTCCAGCCCGGCGCTCTGCAGCGTGAGGCCGCCGGTGTTCTGGTTCCGCTGGCTCTGGTTGTCGTACGACGCCGTGATCACGATCGTGTTGTTCCTGCCCTGCTGGTGCGTCAGCGTGCCCGACGCAAGGCCGCGCCGGAACGGGTTGGCGACGTCCGCCTGGATGAGCCCGGACAGATCGCGCGCGACGATCGCGGACTGCGTGTCTTCGGCGTCGCTCTTCAGCGACAGCGTGAAGCCGTTGTTCTCCGAATGGCGCACCGGACCGCCGAGGAATCCTTCGAACACACGGCGCTGCTCCGGCGGCTTGTCGACCGCGAAGTAGTTGCGCGCGTCGAGCGCGGCGTCACGGAACGTGACGTTCGCCGTGCCGGAATAATTCTGCGATCCCGGCTTCGTGACGATCTCGATGCGCCCGCGCCCCGGCTGCCTGAACTCCGGCGCGTACGGATCCTGGTTGATCTTGATCTGCTGAATCGCCGCCGCCGGCAGCGTCAGCGAGTTGACCTCGACGCCGTTGACGATCAGCATCACGCCGTTGGTGCCGATCGCCGACGAGTCCAGGAATCGCGACACGGTGCCGACGACGTCCTCGTTGAAGACCGGCAGGTTCGACAGCGCCTGCTCGTCGATGACGTTGGAGTCGATGTTCGCATTCGCGGCGGCACGGACGTCGGCGGGCGAATCGCCCACCGTCACTTCCTGCTCGATCGACGCGAGCGGCATCGTCACCCTGATCGGCGACGGCGCGCGATTGCCGACGGTCACGCGCGCCGTTGTCGTCTTGAATCCCGGGAAGCTCGCGACGACGTCGTAGCGGCCGGGGACGACGCCATGGAACTCGAATGTGCCCGTTTCGGTGGTGGTCGTGGACTGCCTGGTGACGCCGTCGGCGCCGCGGAGCTCGATGGCGGCCGACGGAAGGATCGCGCCGGTCTGATCGGCGACGGTGCCCGTGACGGCCACGCCGTTTTGCGCGAACAGCGGCCGGGTGAGCGCGAGAAGAACGACGAGCGCCGCTACTGCGCGACGCGCCAGGGCGAGAACTCCGGCCACGTCTTCAGCGCGTCGAGCGCCCACTTCGTCGTCTTGTCCTTGTGGCACGTCGTGCAGGGATTCGGAATCTTCATCGAATCCGTCGCGGCGGGCGAGATGAACTTGAACGTGTGGCTGCGGACGTTGACGTCGGCGATCTGCGCTTCGATCGGCGGCATGTGGCAGCCGATGCACTCGTTCCCCGCCGAGCCGGCCTTGTGATGCGTGTGCTGCTCGATCGTCGCGGTGTGCGGTCCGTTCGGCGACTTCGGTCCGTGGCACTCGAGGCACAGGACGTTCGCCGGCTTGATCAGATCCGCGTTGTTGCCCGTGCCGTGGACGTCGTGGCAGGTGAAACACGTGATGCCGCGCGTGTACATCACGCTCTGGGCGAAGTCGTTGCCCTGCATCCGGTTCTTGTGCGCCGTGCCGTCGGGATAGTGCGTGAACGTCGTCTCGCCCAGCTTGTGCTCTTCGAGCTCCCAGAAGTCCGACAGCTTCAGCCCCGGACGATAGCCGAGCGGATAGTCGTAGTACTTGCCGTCGAGCGACTTCACGAGCGGCTGGCCCTGCGAGTGGCACTGGACGCAGACGTCGACGCCGGCCGACGGCGTCAGCCGCACGGGATTGACGATGTTGTCGCGCGAGGGGTTGTTGACGTGGTTGCTGGCGGGCCCGTGGCACTTCTCGCAGCCGACGTTCCACTCGGTCGGCTTCTTCGTGCGCAGGTCGTAGTTCACCGAGTGGCAGCCGTCGCAGAGCGCGCTCGTCGGACGCGTGTTGTTGCCGCCGGGATAGTACTTCGTCCACCAGTCGGTGCCGTTCGCCGTCAGGTACGGGCGCCACTGCTTGTGCGTCACGTCCCACTGCGCGCCGAGCGGATAGGTGTCGTCGCCGATGCGCGTGAAGTAGCGCTGCTTCCACTTGCTGCCGTACACCCACGCGATCTGATCTTTCGTGAACGTCAGCAGCGGGTCGGGCTTGCTCAGATCCGGAATGATCGCCTCGGGATGCTCTTTCGGATCGCGGACGACGTTGGCCATCCGCGTGTTCTTCCAGCGGTCGTAGATGGCGGTGTGACAGGTGCGGCACGTGGCCGAGCCGACGAAGTTCTGCGCGAACCCGGCGGCCGGCGCGGTGAGCAGGAGCGCGGCGGCGAGAAAGAATGTCTTCATCGATGATGCTCGACGAACAGATCGGGAAACTGCTGCTTCAGCGCCTGCACCTTCGGCGTGTCGTTGAACATGATGTAGGGCTGCATGAGATGCGCGAAGTAGTAATCCTGATGATACGACTCGGCCTCGTAAAACTTCTTGAGCGGCGTCACTTCGGTGACGATCTTCCCGTGGAAGATCTTCGCGCCGTCCAGCTGTTCGATGTAGGCCTTCGCGATCTTCTCCTGCATCGCGTCGCCGTAGAAGATCGCCGACCGGTATTGCGTGCCGACGTCGGGCCCCTGATGGTTGAGCTGCGTGGGATCGTGCGCGACCGAGAAGAAAATCTTGAGCAGCTGCCCGTAGGAAATCTTCGACGGGTCGTAGACGATCCGCACCGACTCGGCGTGGCCGGTCTGGCCGGTGCTGACGGTGTCGTAGTCCGCAGGGCCGGCGCCGCCCGCGTAGCCTGAGGTCGCCGACCGCACGCCGCGCACCTGCTCGAAGACGGCCTGCACCCCCCAGAAGCAGCCGCCGGCCACGACCATCGTTTCCTTCGCGGAGCTTGCCGGGCGCGGCTCATCCACGGCCGGCCCCGGCACGGCGGCCGCCGCCGACGACATCGACGTGAGCGGCGCGCTGCGCGCGCTCATGAACAGCAGTCCGACGCCAAGCGCGATCGTCAGGACGAGTGCAGTGCGCACGGGGAGGAATGTTACCATTTCCGGTCGTAGTGTCCGCCCTCAGGCGGACCGAGGAGCCTGCATGAAACGCCTGTCATTCGCGGCGCTCGCGCTCGGCGCGTCCGCCCTCGTGTTCACTGCGCACGCGCAGTCGAAGATCGCGTGCGATCCCGACAACGGCGGCATCACGCTGCCCCAGGGATTCTGCGCGCTCGTCGTCGCCGAAGACGTCGGCGTCGCGCGGCATATGGCCGTCGCGGGCAACGGCGACCTGTACGTCGCGACGCAGACGCGCGGCGGACGCGGACAGCCGCAGACCGGCGGCGGCGTGGTCGCGCTCCGCGACACGAACGGCGACGGCAAGTTCGATCAGCGGGAATCGATCGGCAGCGGAAGCACGACGGGCGTGGGTATCCGCAACGGCTATCTCTATCTGGCGCATCCGACGGTGATCGAGCGCTACAAGATGACGACGGGACAGCTCAAGCCGTCGGGCGACGCGGAAGTCATCGTCCACGATCTGCCGTCCGAGGCGCAGCACGCGGACAAAGGCCTGACGTTCGACGGGAAAGGCTCGCTGTACATCAATGTCGGCGCGCCGAGCAACGCCTGCCAGAATCCGGATCGCCGTCCCGGCGTCAAGGGACAGGATCCGTGCCCGATTCTCGAGAAACACGGCGGCGCGTGGAAGTTCGACGAGAACAAGATGAACCAGACGCAGGACGCCGGAACGAAATTCGCGACCGGCATGCGCCAGTTCCCCGCGATCACCTGGCACGACAACGCGCTCTACATCGTCATGAACAACCGCGACCAGCTCGACGTGTTCTGGCCGGAACACTTCAAGGCGGAAGACAACGCGAATCGCCCGGCCGAGCCGATGTACCGCGCGACGGGCGGCGAGAATTTCGGGTGGCCGTTCTGTTTCTACGACTTCCTGCAGAAGAAGGAAGTGATGAATCCGGAGTACGGCGGCGACGGCAAAGAGGTCGGCAGATGTCCGTCGTTCACGCAGCCGATCGCGGTGTTCCCCGCGCACTGGGCACCGGTCGACGTGATGTTCTACACGGGCAGCCAGTTCCCGTCGAAGTACAAGAACGGCGCGTTCATCGCGTTCCACGGATCGTGGAATCGCGCGCCGCTGCCGCAGGACGGCTACAACGTCGTGTTCCAGCCGTTCTCGGGCGACAAACCCTCGGGCAACTACGAAGTCTTCGGGACCGGCTTCGCGGGACCGAATCCCAACCAGGCGCAGTATCGTCCCGACGGCGTCGCGCAGGCGCCGGACGGCTCGCTCTACATCGCCGACAGCAACAAGGGCAAAATCTGGCGGGTGATGGTGAAGAAATGACGCGGCGAATTGTGGCAATGCGGCATCTGGTCATCGCGGCATTTGTGTTTGCTGTCGCGGCGGTCTGCGGTGTTCGAGCCGCGGACCGCGCGGAAATCACGTTCGCCGACGCGCGGATCTTTCCGGAGAGCCTGTCGTCGACGAAGAACGGCGACCTCTACTTCGGCAGCCTCGGCCAGGACGCCGTCTACCGCGCGAAGTCGAAAGACACGCAGGCGACGGTGTGGATCAAGCCGAAGTCGAACGGCCTCACGACCGTCCTCGGCGTGCTGGCGGATGAAAAAGCCGGCGTGCTGTGGGTCTGCACGTCCGCGTCGGGCGGCCGCAACGGCCAGCCGTACGTCGGCGAGACGGCGCTCAAGGCGTTCAACCTGAAGGACGCCTCGCTCAAGGCGAGCTACGCGTTCCCCGGCAACGGTCTCTGCAACGACATCGCCGTCGCGAAAGACGGCACGGTCTACGCGACCGACACGACGCAGGGCCGCGTGCTGCGGCTCAAGAAGGGCGCGAGCGCGCTCGACGTGTGGGCGAACGACGCGAAGACGCTCGCCACGGCGGACGGCATCGCGCTGCTCGCCGACGGCAACGTCTACGTCAACTCGGTCGGCCAGAGCACGCTGATGCGCATCGACGTGATGAAGGACGGCTCGGCCGGCCCCATCACGAAGCTCGAGCCGTCGCGTCCGATGATGGGACCGGACGGCATGCGGTCGGTCGGCAACAAGACGCTGCTGCTCGTCGAAGGCGGACGCCTCGACGAAGTCACCATCAACGGCAACAAAGCGGACATCAAGGTGCTGAAGGAAGGCATGACGGGCATCACCGCCGTCACGCTCACCGGCGGCAACGCCTACGTCGCCGAAGCGAAGCTGAATCTGCGGAACGACGCGACGAAGGATCCCGGCCCGTTCAAGGCGATGGGAATACCGTATAAGCGGTGAATTTGGTCATCTGGCCATCTGGTCATCTGGTCATTTCGGCATTTCCGATGACTAGACGACCAGATGTCAAATTGCCCAAATTCTGACGGTCGTGTGCGATCGCGAGCAGCACCATGAAGAACAACGGCGCGAAGTCGAGGGTGGTGGCGCCGGCCCACGCGTAGAGCACGTCTTTCCAGTAGGTCCAGATCGCGCGCTGCGTCGAGAGCATCGTGAAGATCTCGACGGTGGTGTCGTCGGCGTCTCCCGGGCTCGTCATTCTGCCAATGACCGTCTGTGCGCCGTCCACGAGCGACTTCAGGCGCTCGACGGCGGCTTTCTGTTCGGGCCGATCGTCCGCCTTCGACGACATCGTCAGCGCCGTCAGGTTTCTGTTCACCTCGCGAATGAACCCGACCGAGGACGTCTGCGCCATGCGCGCCATCACCGCGTTGATGTCGCCGAGCTGCCTGGCGAACTCGAGGTTGTTCTTCCGGACCTCGTCGCCGTCCGCGATGTCCGCGCCCTCCATCCTGGCCGCCGCGACACGCGCCTGTCCGATCAGCTCGCGCGCGCGGTCGTAGTTCTCGCGCGACTCCCTGTCGGCGCCTTGAACGGATCCCGCGAGATTGGCGAACAGCTGGCTCGTGTTGCGCAGCGTCGCGACGACGTCGCCCTCGCCGCGCAGGCCGGAGAAGGCTCCGCCCGCCTCGCGCTTGGCGAGGTCATTGAAGTTCTGCGAGAGCGCCTGAAGCTGGGGGCCGAGGTTCGCCTCGGTCGCCGAGCGTCGGTACAGGCGAAGGCCCTGCGTTTCCGCCGCGGCCAGCGTCCGCTGCATGTGCGTGCTGACGGCGTCCTTGCCGCCCATCGACACGACGCTCCACTGCGTCGAGAACCAGAAGACGAGCATGCACACCGCGCCGGCGATGGCGCCGTAGAGGACGCGTTCTCTCCTGCTGCCGCGGGCGAAATACTCCGCGAGGAACCAGAAGGTGCTGAACTGGAACAGTGCGCCGCCGAACGCCATGCCCCAGTAGATGATGGCGTCCTTCGTCGTGGTCTCATAGCCGACCTTGGACGTGTAGAACGACACGAAACAGAGGACGGCCATGCAGGTGACGAACAGCCGCGTCGCTTGTCGATACGTCATGCCCGTTAGAACGTGTTACGTCCCAGGCATGTTCCAGGTTAACTGCAGTCGGTCGAAGTGGTAGGGTCCGCCTTCAGGCGGACTCGGGTCTGTTGTGCTCGTAGTACAGGCCTTCAGGCCTGCAGAAATGATCAGCGTGACGGCAATCGCCAGATCACCAAATCACCAAATCACCAGCTGCCGCGATTCATTATTCAGCGGCTCGTCCACCCAGCCGCCGGCCGTCCGGCAGCGTGATCGACATGAAGATGCCGCCGTGCTCGCCGCTCTTGAGCGGGTGCACGTTGACCGTCACCTTGTCGCCGAACTTGACGATGTTGTTCTTCCAGCCGGCTTTCACCATCGAGTTCGGGCTGCCCATCTCGACGCCCCACCGCTCGACACCGTTCGGCGTCTGCACGTCGAGCTGAATCGAGCTGTGCGGGTTGGTCCACTGGAACTCGACGACGGTGCCTTCGAGCGTCTGCGTCTTCGCCATGTCGAACATCACCGGCGAATGATGAGCGGAGAGCGCAACGCTCGCGACGATGACGCCGAGCGCCGGCGCGAGCCGTTTTAGGTTCATGTTCATGTTCATGTTCATTTCACCAGAGCCTTCGACGTGGTTGCCGGCAGATGTGAGTTGAGATCGGGCAGGCACTGCACTTCGGTGACGTCGGTGTCGTCCTTGCGGTTGAACCGCTTCGTCATCTTCCACTCGCCCACCCAGCTCTTCGGGTCCGTCATCGTGTATTCGACTTCGAACGTGCCGTCCTTGATCATCCGGTAGCGCTCGACGAAGTGCGCATCGTCGCTGACGGGAATCGACGCGCCGCCCTGGTCCATCCAGTGGTTGTGTCCGGGGAAATACATCGTGTCGACGACGAGCTCGCTGCCCTCCCAGTGTCCGATGGACTCGCCGTTGAACGTGCGGACGACTTCGTCGGCCGGCGTGTGCTTGCGGCCGTCGAGGTAGATGATGCGGATTTCGTTCTCGAACGCCGGGATCATGTAGATGACCGTCGGCAGCTGGATGACGGCGATCGGCCACACGCGCGTCATGATCATCGGCATCCCCGCCGGCCAGCACTGCCCGACGTCGTCGCGATAGACGCCGCCGTTCTTCAGCGCCTGCACGCCGGCGTCGTAGTGCTTCTGCGCCTCGGGCGTGAGCGTGAACTTCTCGGGCACGAAGTGCCACGTGCTGAAGCGGCCGTCGTGCTGCCAGGTGCCGGTGAGATCGAACGGCGCCTTCGGCCGCGGCTTATTGAGGTTGGCCGGCGCGAGCGCGCCGAGCTGCTGCTGCGCGTGCGCCGCCGCACCGGCGCCCACGCACGCGACGACGAGGGCAATCAGGAGCTTTTTCATTTCTCACTCTTGGCGAAGTCACCCGCCTTGAAGATGCTGACGTTGTCGAGCGTGACGAACTTCCGCAGCGCCGCGTTGACCTGCGCGACGTTGAGCGCCGCGACTTTCCGTTCGAGGTCCGCATCGTACTTGAACGTGCGCTCGATGAACAGGTCGTTGGCGAGGCGCGCGGCCAGCGCCTGATCCTGCGAGCGGTTGACCGTCCGGCTCTGCAGCCAGCCGTTGCGGGCCGCCTCGAGCTCCTCCTGCGTGAAGCCGTCCTTCAGCACGCGCGCCAGCTCTTCTTTGAACGCGGCTTCGAGCTTCGCCTCGTTCTGGGGCGCGTAGATCGCGGCCGCGTTGAACATGCCCGTCCTGTCGAGCGAGCTGACCTGCAGGTTGGAGTTGACGCCGTAGCTCAGGCCGTCCTTCTGCCGCAGGCGCGTCGCGAGCCGCGAGTTGAGGAACCCGCCGCCGAACATGAAGTTCGCCATCACCATCGCCGGGTACTCCGCCTCGTCGTCGCGCAGCGGGACGTTGATGCCGGCGTAGAAGTACGCGTTGGCCTTGTCCGGCGTCTCGAACGCGCGGTTCACCGGGGGCGCGGCCGTGTAGACGTTCACCACGCGCGCGAACGGCTTCGGGCTCTTCCAGCTCGCGAAACGGTCGCGGACGATGCCCATCACCGCCGCTTCGTCGAAGTCGCCGACGATCGACAGCTGCGCGTTCCCGGCGCCGTAGAAGTCCTGGTAGAACTGCTTGGCTTTCTCCACGGTCGCCGCCTTCGTGTCGGCGATCTGCTCGTCGATCGTCTCGCGGTAGCGGACGTCGCCCTTCGGGTACGGATTCATGTGGCGGCTGAACTCGATCGACGCGATCGCGCCGGGATCGCTTTTCTCCTCCTCGATCGACGCGAGGCGCGCCTGCTTCAGCTGCTCGAACTCCTCGGCCGAGAACGCCGGCTGCCGGAGGATTTCCGCCATCAGCGCGAGCGTCGCGGGCAGATTGTCGCGGACGGTCTCAATCTGCAGGTTCGCCTGCGTCGCGCCGCCGCCGACGTTCGCGCGCGCCTTCAGCCGGTCCAGCTCGTCGCGAATCTGCTGGCGCGTGTGCGCGGTCGATCCGCGCATCAGCATCGCGCCGGCCATCGCCGCGTCGGTCGAGCGGCCGAAGAGGCTCTTCTCGTCGCCGAACCGGAGCGTCGCGCTGACGACGACCGAGCCGCCTCGGGTCTTCTTCGGCAGCAGCGCCACCTGAAAGCCGTTCTGCAGCGCGATCCGCTTGGCGCGGCTCTCGATGTTCTCCGGCGACGGATCGAACGCCTCGCCGGCCGCGACCACCGCGTCGCCCTTGTAGTCCTTCACGAGCGAGTCGATCGACGGCGCTTCGGGAATCGACGCACGCTCCGGCTTGTCCGTCGGAATGTAGACGCCGACCGTCCGGTTGCTCGGCTTCAGGTACTGCTGCGCGGCGCGGTTGACGTCCTCGGGCTTCACGGCGCGCAGGCGATCGCGATGAATGAAGAAGAGGCGCCAGTCGCCCTGCGCGATCGCCTCGCTCATCTGGACGCCGAGGCGGTTGGGATCGTTGAGCGCGAGGTCGATGTTCTTGAGCAGCGCCGCGCGCGCGCGATCGACTTCGGCGGCCGTGACGGGTTTCCCGGCGACGCCGTCGAGCGTGTCGAGCATGATCTTCTTCGCCTCGTCGAGCGACTGATCCTTGCGGACATCGGCGCCGACGAGCCAGTAGCCCGGGTCGCGGAGCTGATATTCGGTGCCGCCGACGCGCGCGGCCTTCTTCGTCTCGACGAGC
>DATNBT010000362.1:0-10550 GCA_035571855.1 Vicinamibacterales bacterium | reverse complement strand
CATCGGGGCGCGGCAGGGCCTCAGCGACCGAATCGGCCTTCTGCCTTGGAAGAGTGACGCGCGCACCGTTGATTACATGCTCAAAAACGTCCTGGACGGACGTGTTCTTGTCGATGCCAGGAGTGATCGTCACGACCCGGTCGAACACCTGCAACTTCACGCGAATCTTCACAGCAACGGAGGTGCCAGTTTTCAGCACAACTCCTTGTGACGTTACTGCTTAGCTCGACGCGGGCTCACGATCCGCGTTCGGCGCGGGAAGTGTTCCCGCAGTTCGCTGAACGCGCGCGCCATCTCGAGGCGCTGCCGCTGGACCTCCGACCCCCTGATGATCAGCCCGGCCTGCCCGACCAGCAAATCGATGAGCGCAAGCTCGCGCGGCGCGCACGTGTGCGGCACCCGGAAGTGCGTCGAGAGAACGCCCGTCACCTGGCGCTGCGGAGAAAAGATGGGCGTCGACTGGCAGGCCAGGACGCCGGCCTCAATCATCACGCGCCGCGCGGAGGGAATGAAATGCGCCGAGCGGCGGACGTCGCGCACGACGACACGCCGCCCTCGATGCAGCACGGCGCTGCATGCGGACTTGTCGTGCTTGACGACGCGAAAAAACTCGAGGAAGGGCGGATCGAACGCGCGCTGCGCGACGATGCGAAGGCTGCCGTCCTCCGCGACCAGTTGAATGTTGCCGAAGTCCGCACCGGTGACGTCAATCGCCAGATCGAGGATACGGTCGAGCGCCGCCGCGAGGCCGGGATCGTTCGACAACGGCGCGACGCAACGCACGAAACGCGCCACGCATTTCGGCGTGCGTAAAGTTTGCGTTCCGCCCGCTCGGATTCGGCAGCACGAACACCGCCGAGCCTTCGAGCTGCTGCCGCTGAAGCCCCAGCCGCACGCGCTCGCTCGCCTTCAGCGCGAACAGACTCCGAAACACGGTGACGCCGACCAGCGCGACGATCGCCGGTTTGTATCGCCGGATCTTCTTCCGCAGCACGTGCGCACCGGCGATGTACTCGTCCGGCCGCAGGGTGTCGATGCCCGGCGTCGCCCGCGCGACGAGGTTCGTGATGCCGAGCCCCCACTCCGGCAGCCGGTCGTCGTCCTCGGCGCGAATCGGCTCGGACACGATGCGCGCCTCGTACAGCAGCTTCCAGAAACGATTCGAGTAGCCGGCGAAATGATGGCCGATCGCTTCCGAGCGCATGCCCGGATTGATTCCCACGAAGAGGATGCGGACGCCATGTTCGATGCGATCGCGTAACACGATTGTGATGATAGATGGTGCTTGGGTGGGAGCAAATACTGTGCTTGATGCAACCAACTAACGTGCTGGATGGGATCAGATAGGGTGCGGCACGTTGTGTCATACGCCGAAGCACTCTATTTGATCGCGTCAGGCACTGTATGCTGTCGAGTATGAACTGGTTGTTTAAGGAAGAACCATCCAACTATAGCTACGACGCCTTCGCGAAGGACGGAACGACGGTCTGGAGCGGCGTGAAGAATCCCGTCGCGCAGCGGAATCTGCGGTCCGTCAGGAAAGGCGACCTGGTCTTCTATTACCACACCGGCGACGAAAAGTCCGTCGTCGGCATCGCGAAAGCCGCGGGCGATGCGTATCCGGATCCGAAAGACAAAACGGGCAAGGCGCACGTCGTCGACATCGTGCCGGTGAAGAAGCTCAAACGGCCCGTGACGCTCAAAGAGATCAAGGCGGATCCGTTCTTCAGCGACTTCGCGCTCGTCAGGATTTCGCGGCTGTCGGTGATGCCGGTGACGCCGGCGCAGTGGAAGAAGATCGAAACACTGGGAGCGCAAGCGTCGTAAGCACCACGGCCACCGCCCAGCCGAGCGCGAGCGTTCCGAAGCGGACGCGATCGAAGAGGTACCCGCCGAGCGCCGGCCCCGACAACAGCCCCACCGCCCAGATCGCGTTGTAGAACCCGTACGCGGTGCCGAAGGATCCGAGGCCCGTGTCCGACGTGACGTCGCCCATGAACGTCAGCGACGGCGTCGCGACGAGCGCGAACGTCGCGGCCTGCAGCACGCACAGCGCCATCGCGGAATAGAAGCTGTTCGCCAGCGCGACCGCCGGCAGCACGCACGACATCGCGAGGAGCCCGATGCCGGTCAACCGGCGCGCGCCCCAGCGATCGGCGGCACGCCCGACCAGCGGATGAAGCACCGTGTTCGCGAGCGCCGCGGCGGCGAACAGCGTTCCGATTCGCGCCGGTCCGATCCCGAGCTTCGCCTGGATGTAGAGCACGAAGATCGGCTCGAACATCGTGATCGTCGCCGACGCGAGGAAGACGACGACGCCGCAGGTCGCGACCTGCGGGTTGCCGACGAGCTTCGCGACCGGCACCGGGTCGTGCGCCGTGTGGCGATCCGGGACGCGCAGCCACAGGAAGCCCGCTATCGTCACCACCGACATCCCGGTGACCGCGAGAAACGGCAGGCGGATGCCTCCGAGCTCGTACAGCCATCCGCCGATCGACGGCCCGATCATGTACGCGATGCTCGTCCCGCCGAGGACGATGCCGGTCACGCGCCCGCGCTCCTCGGGCGCGTAGATATCGGCGATGAGCGCGAAGCCGACGACCCACGTGATCGCGTCGGCCGCGCCCTGAACCAGCCTGGCCGCAAACAGCGCCGGCAGCTCCTTGGCGTACGCGAATATCAACGTGGACGCCGCCAGCGCCACGAGACCGGCGAGAATCGGCCCCTTCCGCCCGACGCGATCCGACACCGCGCCCATCGGAATCGACACGAGCAGCATCGTCACGCCGAAGCTGCCGAAGAGCAGGCCGATGACCGTCGGCGACGCGCCGAGCCGCCGGCTCAGATCCGGCAGCACCGGCACGGCGATCGAGTAGGCGACGATGTCGGTAAAGCAGGCGGCGGTGACGAGCGTCACCGTGAGAGCGCGATTAGACATTGCTGAATGGCGGAAAGGCAGGCGGGCAGAATTGAATTGCAGGATTCACATCCTGCAATCCTGCAATTCTGCCCTCCCGCAATTCATCTGGGCTTCAGATACACGCAGCCGAGCGGCGGAACGGTCATGCTCACGGACTGCTCGAAGCCGTGCGACGCGATCGCTTCGGCGTGCAGCCCTCCGAGGTTGCCGACATTGCCGCCGCCGTAGATCTCGCTGTCGCTGTTCAGGATCTCCGCGTAGTGGCCGGGAGACGGCACGCCGATGCGGTAGTAGTACCGCGGCACCGGCGTGAAGTTGAACACCATCACGACGCCGTCGCGGCGATCGCGCGCGAAGCGGGCCATCGAGACGACGCTGTTCTCGTTGTCGTTGCAGTCGATCCAGGAGAAGCCGTCCGGCGTGAAGTCGCGCTCGTGGAGCGCCGGCTCGGCGTTGTAGTGCCAGTTGAGATCCTGGACGAACCGGCGCAGCCCCGCGTGCGCGGGATCCTGCAGCAGGTGCCAGTCGAGGCTGCGATCGTGGTTCCACTCGTGCCACTGGCCGAACTCGCCGCCCATGAACAGCAGCTTCTTTCCCGGATGCCCGTACATGTAGCCGTACAGCGCGCGCAGCGTGGCGTGCTTCTGCCACACGTCCCCGGGAATGCGATCCAGCAGCGACCGCTTTCCGTGCACGACCTCGTCGTGCGAGAACGGCAGGATGAAGTTCTCCGTGAACGCGTAGAGCATGGAGAACGTGATCTGGTTGTGATGCCAGCGGCGGTGGACCGGATCCTCCTTGATGTAATAGAGGATGTCGTGCATCCAGCCCATGTTCCATTTGTAAGTGAACCCGAGGCCGCCGAGATGCACCGGGCGGCTGACGCCGCCCCACGACGTGGACTCCTCCGCCGCCGTGATCGTCCCGGGACATTCGCCGTGCGTCAGGCGATTGAGCTCCTGGAGAAACGAGATGGCGTCGAGATTCTCACGGCCGCCGTACGCGTTCGGAATCCACTCGCCGTCCTTGCGCGAGTAATCGAGGTACAGCATCGACGCGACCGCGTCGACGCGGAGCCCGTCGATGTGGTACTCGTCGAGCCAGAAGAGCGCGTTCGACAGCAGGAAGTTCCTGACCTCGTTCCTGCCGTAGTTGAAGATCAGCGTGCCCCAGTCCTGGTGCTCGCCCTGCCGCGGATCCGCGTGCTCGTAGAGCGCCGTGCCGTCGAAGCGCGCGAGGCCGTGCTGATCCTTCGGAAAATGTCCCGGCACCCAGTCGAGGATGACCGCGAGGCCGGCCTGGTGGCACGCGTCGATGAAGAACTTGAAGTCCTCCGGCGTCCCGTAGCGGCTCGTCGGCGCGTAGAAGCCGAGCACCTGGTAGCCCCACGATCCGGAGAACGGATGCTCCATCACGGGCAGCAGCTCGATGTGCGTGAAGCCGAGCTCCTTCACGTACGGCACGAGCCGGTGCGCGAGCTCGCGGTACGTCAGGAACCGGTTGCCTTCCTCCGGCACGCGCGCCCACGAGCCGAGATGCACTTCGTAGACCGCCATCGGCCGGCCGAGCCACTCGCCTTTGTCGCGGCGCGCGGCCATCCACCCGCCGTCGTTCCACGTGTAGTGCGAGATGTCGCGTACCACCGACGCCGACTGCGGCGGCACTTCGAAGTAGAAGCCGAACGGATCGGTTTTCTTGAAGAGGTCGTCGGCCTTCGTGTGGATCTCGTACTTGTATTTCTGTCCGTCGGGCAGATCGGGGATGAACGCCGTCCAGATGCCGGACGAGGCGCGCGGCTGCATCGGGTGCGCGCGGCCGTCCCATCCGTTGAAGTCGCCGATGACGCTCACGCGATCGGCGTTCGGCGCCCACACCGCGAAGTGAATGCCCTCGGCGCCCCCGAGCGTCACGCGGTGGGCGCCGAGCTTTTCGTAGATGCGGTAATGCGTACCTTCGGCGAAGAGATGGATGTCGAAATCGGACAGGAACTCCGCCGGAAGCACCGCGCTATTTTTCAATGGTCGCCGTCTTGATGTAGTCGAGCTTCGGAAAGTTCGCCTGGAGGTACTTGTTGCCTTCGGCGACGATCCGCTGCTGATTGTTCTGCGGCGCTGAGCCGTATTCCGAGTTCAGCATGTCGGCGGCTTCCATTCCTTCAACAACCTGGCCAATCGGGACGAAGCCCTGCGCGTCGAGATACGAGTTGTCCTTGTAGTTGATGAAGAGCTGCGTGCCGCGGCTGTTGGGCTGGCCCGTCGTGCCGTACGTCAGCATGCCGCGCACGTTGTGCTGCCCGTTCGCGGGGTCGTCGGTGAGGCGCGCCTTCTCCCAGGCCGCGTTGACCGCCGGGTCGCCGCTGACGCCGAACTGCGCCATGAAATTCGGGATGACGCGGAAGAAGCGGACGTTCGTGAAGTACCCGGCGCGCACCATGTTGTAAAACCGATCGACGCCCTTCGGCGCCCAGTCGCGATGCAGCTCGATGACGATCGGACCTTTCGTCGTGTCGAGCTTCACCTTGAACAGGTCCGGCGCCTTCGCGTTGAGCGCCGCCGGATTCAGCAGGCGGTTCGCGGCGGGCCGGGCGGGTGCGGCGGGTGCGGGCTTGGGCGCCTGCGCCGACGCGATCGCAACCGCGCCCGAAATCAGAACAACAGCAAGAGCAGTACGCATCAGTCGTCTCCTACGGAATATACAGAACACCCTCGCCGGCGAGTACGGCTTCACCGCCGACGCGAACACTTCGAATCTCGGTCCCCTCGGCGCCGATCGAGATGTGCACGTGGCTCGGACGGCCCATCTTCACGCCCTGCAGGCTCATCATCGCGCCGGCCCGCGCGGCCGGCACGATCTTGTGCCGCACGAGATAGCAGCCGAGCGGACCGCTGGCGCTTCCCGTCGCCGGATCCTCGGGCACGCCGAGCGTCGGCGCGAACATGCGGCTGTAGGCGGTCGCCTTGTCGGTGGCGCGTTCGGTCGAGAAGAGAAACACGCCGCATTCCTCGACGCCGGCCTGATGGAGGAACGTGCCGAGCAGATCCGGGTTGACGACCGCGTTGTCCACCGCGCGCCTCGTCGTCAGCGGCACGAGCACGTACGGGAGGCCGCACGAGACGACCTGGACCGGAAGTCCGGTGCCGCCGACGGCGGAGTCCTGCACGCCGATGGCCGCCGCCGCGTTCGCGCGGTTCGCGATCGGGTCGGAGAACGCCGGCAGCGACTGCGTCATCCACGCGAAGCTGAGATCGCCGTCGCGCCACGTGAGGCTGACGGGCGTCGCGCCGACGCCGAGGCCGAAGACGAACGACTCGCGCCCGCGCTCGAGCGCGCCGATGCGCGCCAGCGCGAACGCCGATCCGATGGTGGGATGGCCGGCCATCGGCAGCTCGGCACCCGGCGTGAAGATGCGCAGGCGGAAATCGGTGCCCGGCGTCTCCGGCGGCAGCACGAACGTCGTTTCGGAAAAGTTCATCTCCTTGGCGACGGACTGCATCGTGTCCGGGCTCAGGCCGCGGGCGTCGGTGAAGACCGCCAGCTGGTTGCCGCCGAAAAGATTCGCCGTGAAGACGTCGAACTGCAGAAACCGGTAAGATCGCACTGAGGAGAGCATACACAATGTCGATCGCGCATTTCACGACCAGCGAGGGCAACTTCAGCATCCGGCTGTTCGACGATCTGGCCCCGAAAACCGTGGCGAATTTCGTCGGGCTCGCTGAAGGAACCATCGAGTGGACCGATCCCCGGACCAGGCAGAAGAGCAAGGCGCCCTACTACAACGGGACGATCTTCCACCGCGTGATCGACGGCTTCATGATCCAGGGCGGCGATCCGCTCGGCCAGGGCACCGGCGGCCCCGGCTACAAGTTCGCCGACGAATTCCATCCGAAGGCGAAGCACACGAAGGCCGGCATCCTCTCGATGGCCAACGCGGGACCCAACACCAACGGCGGCCAGTTCTTCATCACGCTCGACGCGACGCCGTGGCTGGACAACAAGCACAGCGTGTTCGGCGAAGTGGTCGACGGCATGGACGTCGTGAAGAAGATCGGATCGACGAAGACCGGACCCGGCGACCGGCCGGCGAAGCCGATTACTATTCAGTCCCTGACCATAGAAAAGTAGGAACTGAGAAGTAAGAAGTTGGAACTTGGAAGTAAAATGCGCGCTTGCTTCCGCGTACTTCTGACTTCCCAGTTCTAACTTCTCACTTCGATCGCGCGCAGCCCGCTCCCGCCGGCTCCGGCACGTTGCATTTCCGGAAAACACGCGGAACCACCGTTCTTACATCCGCGGCCGCGGCCAGCCCGTTACGTCTGCTTCAGCCGAAGAACTCCGGAACGGCCGCGTGGGTATACGCCGCCACCTTCGGCGGCGGTCTGCTCGGCGGCGACGCGATCGCGCTGGACGTCGCCGTCGGCGCCGGCGCGTCGGCGCTGATTGCCACGCAGGCGTCGACGAAGGTCTACCGCTCCGACCGCGCCGCGAGCCAGCACCTGCGCGCGCACGTCGGCGACGAAGCGACGCTGCTGCTGCTCCCGGATCCGGTGACGCCGTTTGCCGGATCGACCTACGTCCAGGAACAGCGCGTCGAGCTCTCACCGGGCGCGAACCTGATCGCGATCGATTCGATGACGGCCGGGCGCGTCAGCTTCGGCGAGCGCTGGCGGTTCACGTCGTACTCGAGCCGCACCTGGATCCGCCGCGGCGATCGCGTCGTCCTCCACGACGCCACGTTGCTGACGGATGAAGACGGTTCGCTTGCCGGCCGGCTCAGCCGTTTCAACTGCATCGCGTGGGCGGTCGTCATCGGACCGACGCTCCGCTCCGCCGCCACGCGTCTGGCCCATATGCTCGACGGCACAGCGGTCGCGAAGCGCCCGGATCTGCTGCTGTCCGTCGCGCCGCTCGAAGACGACGGCGTCCTGCTGCGCGTCGCAGGCACATCGGCGCAGCAGGTCGGCGCGGTGCTGAGGCAGCATCTGAATTTCGTTCCCTCGCTCATCGGAGACGATCCGTGGGCCGCACGATGGTGACCGCATGCATTTGACGCCGCATGAACTGGACAAGCTGACGCTGCATCAGGCGGGCTTTCTCGCGCAGAAGCGCCTCGCGCGCGGCGTGAAGCTGAATCATCCCGAAGCCGTCGCGCTGATCGCGACCCAGATCCTCGAATTCATCCGCGACGGCCGCACGGTCGCGGAGCTGATGGATCTCGGACGCCAGTTCCTCGGCCGCGCGGACGTCATGGACGGCGTCCCGGAGCTGGTGCACGAGGTGCAGATCGAAGGCACGTTCCCGGACGGCACGAAGCTCGTCACCGTCCACAATCCCATCGTCGCGGAACACGGCGATCTTGAACTCGCCCTGTATGGATCGTTTTTGCCGATTCCGGTCCGCCTGAAGGCGGACACTACCAACGACCGTGCTACCAACGACCGTGCTACCGGCGGCCGTGCTACCAGCGGCCGTGCTACCAGCGGCGGGGTAGTGTCCGGCTTCAGCCGGACGCCCACTCCGGGCGAGATCATTTCCGCGCCTGGCCACATCACCATGAACGCAGAACGGCGAACCCTGAACCTCGACGTGACCAACACGGGGGATCGTCCGATCCAGGTCGGGAGCCACTACCACTTCGTCGAGACCAACGCCGCGCTGACGTTCGATCGCAAAGGCGCGTACGGCATGCGCCTCGACATCCCCGCCGGCACCGCGGTCCGGTTCGAGCCTGGTGAGACGAAGACGGTCTCGCTCGTGGCGATCGCCGGCAACAGAGCGATCAAAGGCGGCAACAACTTCGCGCGGGAGTTCGAAGCGTGAGCCATCAGATCGACCGCTCCCACTACGCCGCGATCTTCGGCCCGACCACCGGCGACCGCGTCCGTCTCGGCGACACCGATCTCGTCGCGCAGGTCGAGCGCGACCACGCCGTCTACGGCGACGAGTGCAAGTTCGGCGGCGGCAAGGTCCTCCGCGACGGCATGGGCCAGGCGACCGGCGTCGGCGAAGCCGACGCCCTCGACGTCGTCATCACCAACGCGCTCGTCGTCGACTGGACCGGCGTCTACAAGGCGGACGTCGGGATCAAGAACGGCCGCATCGCCGGCATCGGCAAAGCTGGCAATCCCGACGTGATGGCCGGCGTGACGACAGGCATGGTCGTCGGCGTCACGACCGAAGCCATCGCGGGCGAGGGCCTGATCCTCACGGCCGGCGGCATCGACACGCACATCCACTTCATCTCGCCGCAGCAGATCTTCACCGCGCTCGCCAGCGGCGTGACGACGTTCATCGGCGGGGGAACGGGTCCCGCGACCGGCACGAATGCGACGACGTGTACGCCGGGGAGCGGGCATCTGAAGCTGATGCTGGAAGCGACGGATGCGTTTCCGATGAACTTCGGCTTCACCGGCAAAGGCAACTCGTCGGCGCCCGAAGGACTCGTCGAGCAGATTCTCGGCGGCGCGATCGGCCTGAAGCTGCACGAGGACTGGGGCACGACGCCGGCGGCGATCGACGCCTGCCTGTCGGTCGCGGAGCAGTACGACGTGCAGGTGACGATTCACACCGACACGCTGAACGAGTCGGGATTCGTCGGCGATTCGATTGCCGCGTTCAAGGGCCGGACGATCCACACGTATCACACGGAAGGCGCGGGCGGCGGCCATGCGCCGGACATCATCCGCGTCTGCAGCGAGCCGAACGTCCTTCCGAGCTCGACGAATCCCACGCGTCCGTACACGCGCAACACGCTCGACGAGCACCTCGACATGCTGATGGTCTGCCATCACCTCGACAAGGACATCGCCGAGGACGTCGCGTTCGCCGAAAGCCGCATCCGCGGCGAGACGATTGCCGCCGAAGACGTCCTGCACGATCTCGGCGCGATCAGCATGATGTCGAGCGACAGCCAGGCGATGGGCCGCGTCGGCGAAGTCATCTGCCGCACGTGGCAGACGGCGGACAGCATGCGCCGGCAGCGCGGGCGGCTGCGCGACGAGCAGGGCGACAACGACAACGTGCGCATCCGCCGCTACATCGCGAAGTACACGATCAACCCGGCGATTACGCACGGCATCGCGCACGAAGTCGGGTCGATCGAGACCGGCAAGCTCGCGGATCTCGTGCTGTGGCGCCCCGAGTTCTTCGGCGTCAAGCCGGAGCTCGTGATCAAGGGCGGCTTCATCGCGTGGTCGCAGATGGGCGACGCGAACGCGTCGATTCCCACGCCGCAGCCGGTGCTGATGCGGCCGATGTTCGGCGCGTTCGGGCGCGCGATGGAAGCCACCTCGCTCGCGTTCGTGTCGCGAGCCTCGCTCGAGGCCGGCGACATCGCCCGGACGCTGCGCGTCGGCAAGCGGCTCACGGCCGTGAGCAAATGCCGTCCGCTCGGCAAGCGCGACATGAAGCTGAACGACGCGCTGCCGAAGATCACCGTCGATCCGGAGACATACGTGGTGACGGCGGACGGGGAGGTCCTGAAATCGGACCCGGCGAGCGTGCTGCCGCTGGCGCAGAGATATTTTCTGTTTTGAACGTTGGCATTTCGGCATCTGGTCGTCTGGTCAATGACCAGATCCAATGGCGAAATGACCAGGTGACCAGATGTCCACATTCTCCTGGATCGTTTGGC
>DATNBT010000361.1:0-7762 GCA_035571855.1 Vicinamibacterales bacterium | reverse complement strand
ACGCCGTCGATCAAGCTCGGGGTCACGCTCTACGCCGATTACACGTACACGCAGAACCCGCAGTCGACCGACTCGGACGGCAACGTCATCAACCCGGGCGCGTTCAACGTCAGCCGCAGCTACATCAACGTCACCGGCCAGGTCTCGCACATCGTCTCGTTCCGCATCACGCCCGACATCGTCCGGGAGAGCGGCCTGATTACGCTCGGCCCGGGCAGCAGCATCTCGAACGACAGCCTCGTCTTCCGCATCAAGTACGCCTTCGGCCAGATCAACCTCGACGACTGGATGACGAAGGGCTCGTGGGTGCGCCTCGGCATCCAGCAGACGCCGCTGCTCGACTACGAAGAAGGCATCTACCGGTACCGCTTCCAGGGGACGACGTTCACCGAGCGCGAGGGTTTCTATAACTCTGCGGACGCGGGCGCGGCGTTCCACTACAACTTCCCGTCGAACTACGGCGAGGTCCACGTCGGCATCTATAACGGCGAGGGCTACGCGAAGACGGATCCGAACGACCAGAAAGCCATCGAAGCGCGCGGAACGGTCCGGCCGTTCGCGACCGGCGCGCCGATCCTGCGCGGCCTTCGCGTGACCGGGTTCTACTTCGGCGACAACTACATCAAGGACGCCGAGCGGACGCGCGCCGTGGGACAGGTGACCTTCGAGCAGAAGTACCTCAACGCCGGCTACGACTACATCAAGGCGCACGATCAGCCGTCGATCAAGGTCGTCGACGTCGCGGCGAGCGGCTGGTCGTGGTGGGCGACGCCGAGATACCCGATGGAGAACGGCTCGTCGTGGGAAGTGCTGGCGCGGTACGACCACCTGCAGCCGAACCTGCAGGTGCCGTCCGACCGGACGCGCACGATCGTCGGCCTCGCGTACTGGTTCCCGCATCAGGGCTCGGTGCAGTCGACGCTGATGATCGACTACGACGGCCAGACGTTCCACGACTTCGTGCCGGCGCAGCCGGCGCAGAAAAAGATCGCGGTGCACGGACAGGTGATTTTCTAAGCGGAGACGAGAGATGCACATGATGAAACAGGCAATCGCCGCCGTCGGCGTCGTCGCATTGGCCGCCGGCGTCGCGGCGCAGAAGATGCAGATTCAGGGCGCGGGCGCGACGTTTCCGAACCCGATCTACTCGAAGTGGTTCAGCGAGTACAACAAGCTGCACCCGAACGTCGAGGTCAACTACCAGCCGCTCGGCTCCGGCGCCGGCATCCGCCAGGTGACGGCGCAGACGGTGTTCTTCGGCGCCACTGACGGCCCGATGACCAACGAACAGCTGCAGGCGGCGCCGGGCAGGCTGTACCACTTCCCGACGGTGCTCGGCGCCGTCGTGCCCGTCTACAACCTGCCGGGCGTGAACGGGGACCTGAAGTTCTCGGGCGCGGTCCTCGCGAACATCTACCTCGGCAGGATCACGAAATGGAACGACGGCGCGATCGCCGGCCTCAACGCCGGCGTCAAGCTGCCGTCGACGGACATCACGGTCGTCCACCGGTCGGATGCGTCGGGCACGAGCTACATCTGGAACGACTTCCTCGCGAAGGTGTCGCCCGAGTGGAAGCAGAAGGTCGGCGTCAACACCGCCGTGAACTGGCCGACTGGTGTCGGCGGCAAGGGCAACGAAGGCGTCTCGGGCGTGGTCTCGCAGACGCCGGGCGCGATCGGCTACGTCGAGCTGATCTACGCGCTGCAGAACAAGATCTCGTACGGCGACGTGCAGAACATGGCCGGCGAGTTCATGAAGGCGTCGGTGCAGTCGGTGACCGCGGCCGCCGCCGAAGCCGCCAAGCAGATGCCGGCAGACTTCCGCGTGTCGATCACGAACGCGCCGGGGAAAGGCGTCTATCCCATCTCGTCGTTCACGTGGCTCCTGCTCTATGAGAACCCGAAGGACAAGGCGCAGAGCAGGACGATGGTCGAGTTCGTCAAGTGGGCGCTCGCCGACGGCCAGAAGTTCTGCGCGCCTCTCGGCTACGCGCCGCTGCCCGAGACCGTCGTGAAGCTGGAGCTTGCGCAGCTGGCGAAGATCAAGGTGTCGTGAAACGCCCCGAGAATCTCGCGTTCCGTCTGGGGACGGGCCTGTTCGGGCTCGTCCTCGTGCTGCTGGTGGCGGCGATCGGCCTCGAGCTCGTTCGTCAGTCGTGGCTGTCGATCGAGAAGTTCGGCCTGAGTTTCTGGCGCACGCAGGTCTGGGATCCGGTGGCGGGGCAGTTCGGCGCGCTGCCGTTCATCTGGGGCACGCTCTATTCGTCCATCCTCGCGCTGGCCATCGCGGCGCCGATCGCGCTCGGCATCGCCGTCTTCATCTCCGAGCTGACCCCCAGCCGCGTGAAGCCCGTGCTCGTGTTCCTCACCGAGCTGCTGGCCGCGATTCCGTCGATCGTGTACGGCCTGTGGGGCATCTTCGTGCTCGTGCCCGCCGTCCGCTCGCTGGAATCGGCGTTCCCCGACGCGCTCAAGGCGCTGCCGTTCTTCAGCGGGCCGCCCTTCGGCCTCGGGATGCTGTCGGCGGCGCTGATCCTGGCGGTCATGGTCGTGCCCTTCACGTCGTCGGTCGCGCGCGAAGTGCTCAAGGCCGTGCCGCTCGCGCAGCGTGAGGGCGCCTATGCGCTCGGCGCGACGCGCTTCGAAGCGATCACCGCGGCGCTGTACTACGCGCGCACCGGCATCATCGGCGCCATCCTGCTCGGCTTCGGCCGCGCGCTCGGCGAGACGATGGCGGTGACGATGGTGATCGGGAACAGCCCGAAGCTGTCGCTGTCGCTGTTCGCGCCGCAGCATACGATGGCGGCGGTGCTCGCCAACGAATTCAGCGAGGCCGACACGCCGCTGTACCTGAACGCGCTGATCGAAATCGGCCTCGTCCTTTTCGTCATCACGCTCATCGTGAACTCGCTGTCGAGGCTCCTCATCTGGAGCATGGCGCGGCCGGCACGCCAGCAGGCGGCCGCGACGTCCGTGCCTGCCGCGGAGTCGGCGATATGACGACGCGGGCTCGGCGGCGCAAGCTCGTCTCGTCGCTCTTCGTCGGCTTCTGCGGCGCGTCGGTGCTGCTGGCGCTCGTGCCGCTCGCCTTCATCCTGTTCTTCGTCGTCACCCAGGGCGTGCAGTCGCTCAGCGTCGACTTCTTCACGCACATGCCGGCGCCGGTGGGCGAGGCGGGCGGGGGCATGGCGAACGCGATCGTCGGATCGCTGATTCTCGTGGGGCTCGGCGCGCTGTTCGCGGTGCCGATCGGCATCCTGAGCGGCATCTACATGTCCGAGTACGCGGGCACGCGCTTCGCGTCGATCGTGCGCTTCGCCGCCGACACGCTCAACGGCGTGCCGTCGATCGTCGTCGGCGTCTTCGTCTACGGCGTCGCGGTGCTGCCGTTCAAGCAGTTCAGCGCGCTCGCCGGGGGCCTCGCGCTCGGGATCATGATGATTCCGATCATCGCGAGGACGACCGAAGAGCTGCTGCTGCTCGTGCCGGGGACGATGCGGGAGGGCGCGCTGGCGCTGGGTGCGACGCACGCGCGCGCGGTGTTCACCGTCGTCGTGCCGGCGGCGCTGCCCGGCATCATCACGGGCCTCGTGCTCGCCGTCGCGCGCATCGCGGGGGAGACGGCGCCGCTGCTGTTCACGTCGCTCAACAACAGGTTCTTTACGACGAACCTGACCCAGCCGATGTCGTCGCTGACCGTGCAGGTCTACACGTACGCGAGCTCGCCGTACCAGGACTGGCACCGGCAGGCGTGGGCCGGCGCGCTCGTGCTGGTGTTCATCGTGCTGGCGTGCTCGCTGGTCGCCCGCGTCGCGACGAGAAAGCTCGTGACGCTCAGTTCGCACTGACGCCCTGCCCGCCGCAGCGCAGGGCGCGAAGGAGGGTTGCCGCCCGTCGCCCGACACGATACATTTAGCCTCACCGGCTTGATTCAGAAGGTCCTGACCCGACTCGGCGTCCTCATGATCGCGATTGCCGTCGTCCTCGTGCCGACGATCGCCCGCGCGCACCAGCGCGTCGAGCACCGCGATGCGACGCGGCTCAGCGTGAAGCACAGCTGGATCGGCGTCGCGCCGCCGACGAAGGCGATCGTCGCGCAGCAGCAGATCGTCGTCGCGGCGGCCGTCGCCGTGCAGCCCGAGCCGCGCCGGCTGTTCTCTCGGACCGCTGTCGCCCCCGCACCGGCGCTGCATCGCGTTCTCGATCGCTCTTCCGATCCCCTCCGCGGTCCGCCTTCGCCCGCCTCGCTCGGCTGAAGCCTTCGCGCTCACGGAGCGCTGTACTCGTTTCAATGTGAAGGAGGGCCTGTGGGCCCAGTAGGACTGAATGCGCTTCAGGCTCTGGACGGCGCGTCGATCGCGAACGCGATCGAGACGTGCGACGTCCGCCTGCGCAATGAAGGCTTCGCCGACGCGTCGATCCGGTGTCTGAGCCCGCTGCTGCCGCCGGCAGTCGGATACGCGGTGACGGCGAGGATCCGGTGCTCGTCGCCGCCGCCGGTCGGCCACCATTATCACGACCGCACCGACTGGTGGAACTACATCGTCAGCGTGCCGGCGCCCCGGTTCGTCGTCGTCGAGGACGTCGACGAGAAGCGCGGCCTCGGCGGATTCGTCGGCGGCGTGCACGCGAACATCCTGCGCGCGCTCGGATGCGTGGGCTATGCGACCAACGGATCGGTGCGCGACGCCGCCAACATCAGCGACAACGTGCGGCTCGCGGTCTTCGCCGCGAGCGTCGCCGTGTCGCATGCCTTCGCGCACATCGTGGAGTTCGGCGGCCCGGTGACGATCGGCGGCCTGAAGGTGGAGAGCGGGGACGTCCTGTTCGGCGACGCGAGCGGCGTGCAGAACGTGCCGGCGTCGCTCGTCGACGTCATCCCGGGCGTCGTGACCGACATGAAGGCGCGCGAACAGCAGGTCATCGAGTTCTGCCGCTCACGTGAGTTCTCAATCGACGGGCTTCGCACGCTCGTCAGGAGTCTGAAATGAAGCTCGTTACGGGCAGGCCTGAAGGCCTGCGCTACCTGTTGCCCTTGCTGCTCGCGACCGCGGGCGGCATGGCGTGTTCGGGATCGAAGGCGGCGGAGGCGCCCGCCGGCAGCGGCGCGCCGCCGGCCGTCGCCGTGGCGCGCATCGCGAGAGGCGACATCGCGCAGTCGCTGACGATTGCCGCGGAGTTCCGGCCCTACCAGGAAATCGAAGTGCACGCCAAGGTCGCCGGCTACGTGAAGTCGATCGGCGTGGACGTCGGCGACCGCGTGAAGGCGGGACAGCTCCTCGCGGTGCTCGAGATTCCCGAGCTGCAGGACGAAATCAAGCAGGACGCCGCGGCGGTCAGCCGCGCCGGCGAGGAAGTCAAACGCGCGCAGGCCGATCTCGAGCGCGCGCAGTCGGCGCACGAGGTCGCGCACCTCTCGTCCACCCGGCTGGCGGGCGTCATCAAGGTCCGGCCCAATCTGGTCGCGCAGCAGGATGTCGACGACGCGACCGGAAAGGATCGCGTGGCTGAAGCGCAGGTGTCGACGGCGCAGGCGGCGCTCGCGGCGGCGAAAGAGCAGCTCGAGGTCGCGAAGGCCGGCCAGAGCCACACGCAGACGCTCTTCGACTACGCGAGGATTACGGCGCCGTTCGCCGGCGTCATCACGCACCGCTACGCCGACACGGGCGCGATGATCCAGGCGGGCACCTCGTCGCAGACCCAGTCGATGCCGATCGTGCGTCTGTCGGAAAACGATCGCCTGCGGCTCGTGATTCCCGTTCCCGAATCCGCGGTGTCGCGGATCCATCTCGGCGGCGACGTCGACGTCGACGTGCAGTCGCTCCACCGGATGGTGAAAGGCACGATCGCGCGCTTCTCCGACCGCCTCGACACCGATACGCGGACGATGCACGTGGAAGTGGACGTGCGGAATCCGAAGCTCGAGCTCGTGCCCGGCATGTATGCGGATGCGACGATCCTGCTCGACGCCGCGAAGGACGCCCTGGTCGCGCCGGTCCAGGCGATCGATCGCGATGAGAAGGGCGCGCGGGCGATGGTCGTTGTCGACGGAAAGATCGTGCCGCGTGACGTGCGGCTCGGGCTCGAGAGCGACGACCGCATCGAGGTGACGAAGGGGCTCGATGCGGGCGACCTCGTCGTCGTGGGCAGCCGCGGACAGCTCAAGCCCGGGATGTCCGTCACGGCGAAGGTGCAGTGATGTCGCGCTTTTCCCTCCGCAACCCGTACTTCATCGTCGTCTGCTGCCTGATCGTGATCGTCGTCGGGCTCACGAGCCTGGTGCGGATGCCGGTCGATCTGTTTCCCGACATCAACATCCCGCAGGTCGTCGTCGCCACGTTCTACAGCGGCATGCCGCCGGAGCAGATCGAAACGGACATCACCGGCCGCTTCGAGCGGTTCTTCACGCTCGGTTCCGGCATCGATCACATGGAGTCGCGATCGCTCTCGGGCGTCAGCATCATCAAGGTGTTCTTCCAGCCGGGCACGAACGCGGACGCCGACGTGAGCGAGATCTCGAACCTCGCGATGGCCGACCTCCGCCGGCTGCCGCCCGGCACGCTGCCGCCGATCGTGCAGAAGTTCGACGCGTCCAACCTGCCTGTCGCGCTCATCACGCTGAAAGGCGAGGGCCTGAACGAAACGCAGCTGCGCGATATCGGGCAGTACACGATCCGCAACCAGCTGGCCGGCGTGCCGGGCGCGTCGGTGCCGACGATCTTCGGCGGCAAGTACCGCCAGATCATGGTCTACGTCGATCCCGACAAGCTGCAGGCGTACCAGATGAGCCCGATGGACGTCGTGCGGGCCGTCAACAACGCCAACCTGATTCTGCCCTCGGGAGACGTGAAGATCGGTCCGCGCGACTACACCATCTTCACCAACAGCCAGGTGCGGAACGTCGCGGACATCAATCGCATTCCGCTCAAGACCGCGTCGAACGGATCGATGGTCCGCGTGAGCGACGTCGGCCGCGCCGAGGACGGCAGCCAGATCCAGGCGAATGTCGTCAAGGTCGACGGACAGAAGTCCGCCTACATCCCGATCCTCAAGCAGGGCGGCGACACCAACACGATCGCCGTCGTCAACGGCATCAGGTCCGCCGTCAACCGCCTCGTCGACATCCCGCAGCAGCTCAAGACGGACGTCGTGTTCGATCAGTCGCAGTTCGTGAAGAACGCGATCGAGACGCTGGCCGACGAAGGGAGCATCGGGCTCGTCCTGACCGGCGTGATGGTGCTCGTCTTTCTCGGCAGCATGCGCGCGACGATCGGCGTGTTCCTCGCGATTCCGATGTCGGTCCTCGCCGCGATCATCATGCTCTACACCGGCGGCAGCTCCATCAACACGATGATCCTCGCGGGCTTCGCGCTGGTGTTCTCGCGGCTCATCGACAACGCGGTCATCGTGCTGGAGAACATCTTTCGGCACCTCGAGATGGGCGAGCCGCCGGCGGTCGCCGCCGAGAAGGGCGGCGAGGAAGTGTCGATGGCCGTGCTCGCCGCGACGCTCACGAGCTCGATCGTGTTCTTCCCGGTGACCTTCCTCTACGGCGTCAGCCGTTTCCTGTTCTCGGCGCTGGCGCTGGCGGTGGTCCTCGCCCTCGCGGCGTCGTACTTCGTGGCGATGACCGTGGTGCCGCTGTTCTGCGCGCGGTTCATGAAGGCCGCGGAGCACGGACACGAGCGGGCGTTCGACCGCCGGTTCGAGCAGATGCTGAAGTGGTACGAGCGCCGCGTGCGGACCGGCCTGCGCGCACCGG
>DATNBT010000360.1:0-4791 GCA_035571855.1 Vicinamibacterales bacterium | reverse complement strand
GGCGTACCATTCGCTCGTCGAGCACGCGTCGCTCGGCATCCTGCGGTCGACCGTGGACGGACGGATCCTCGAGGCGAACCACGCGCTCGCCGCGATGCTCGGGTACGCGTCGCCGGAGGAGGTGGCCGCGTTGCCGGGCATGCTCACGCTGTGGGCGAATCCCGCCGCCCGCGCCGGCATCGTCGAGCGGCTGAAGCGGGAAGGCCGGATCAACGGCCTCGACATCGTCTGGAAGCGGCGCGACGGCGCGCCGTTCCGCGCGCACGTGAACGCGCGCGCCGTGCACGGCGCCGACGGCGTCGTCCGATCGATCGAGATGATGGTCGAGGACGTCACCGATCGCCTGCGGGCCGAGGAGGAACGCCGCCGCGTGCAGACGCTCGACGCGGTCGGCCAGCTCGCCGCCGGCGTCGCGCATCACTTCAACAACCTGCTGACCGGGATGCTCGGCTACACCGAGCTGCTCGCGTCGCAGGACGGCGTGTCGGAGGAGATGCGCTCCGACCTGAACGAGATTCTCAAGGCGGGCCGTCGCGCGTCGGTGCTCACGCAGCAGCTCCTGACCTTCAGCGATCCGAGGGAGTCACGCCCGGAGAATCTGGATCTCAACGACGTCGCCCACGCGCAGTACGAGCGCCTGTCGAACGAGCTTCGCGCGAATCAGACGCTGGCCATAGAGGCCTGGTCGGGCGCGCCGATCGTCCGGCTCGATCCCGAGGAGCTGCACCTGGTGCTCACGCATCTCGTGAGAAACGCGCGCGACGCGATGCCGGAGGGCGGCGGCGTGCGGATCGAGATCCGCGACGTGGCGGACCCGGAGCCGGGCATCCGGGGCGACTACGTCCGTCTTCGCGTCACGGACACCGGCGTCGGCATGGACTGGGAGACGCAGTCGCGGATGTTCGAGCCGTTCTTCACCACCAAGCCGCAGGACGAAGGCATGGGTCTCGGACTGTCGGTCGCGCACGGCATCGTCCGCAACTGCGGCGGCATCATCACCGTCGACTCCGCGCTCGGCAAGGGAACGACGATGAATGTCTATTTTCCGCGGCCCTGAACGCCCTGCGCGATCATCGGCAGCGTGTAGACGGTCGCGGCCGTCTGCTGCGGGCCCTCACGGATCGGGTTGCCATTCGCATCGTCTGCGCCTGAGCCGACGACAAACAGCGTCTTCTTCTTCGGTCCGGCGAACGCGACGCTGATCACGCCGCGCGGCGTCGGAATCACACCGAGACTCGCGCCCGCCTTGTCGAGCACCTGCACGCCCGCGTTCGTCGTGACGTAGAGCCGGCCGTCGGTGTCGACGGCCATGCCGTCGCCCGCGCCGCCGAGCTTCGCGAAATCGCGGCGGTTCGTCAGCTTTCCGGGTCCCGCGACGTCGAAGGCGACCACGCTCGCGCCGTTGGTGACGTAGAGCGTCTTGTCGTCGGGGCTGAAAGCGATGCCGTTCGTGCGGAGATCTTCGGCCGCGACCGACGCGACGCCGTTCGCGCTCGCGTAGAACAGGCAGCCCGAGGTGAAGTACGCGCCGCCGGTGCCGTCCGCGGCGAGATCGTTCGGCCGCACGCTCAACGGCATGCCGTCGGCCCACTTGCCCGCCACCGTCTTTCTGTCGGGCGCAAGGACCGTGATCGCGTTGACGATCGCATCACGATCGGGCTTCGTCGAGCCCGGCCGCTCCGTGCGATGCGCGCCGTAGAGACGGCCCCGGCGATCCATCGACAGCGAGCCGAGGCCTTTCGCGTTCGCGACGGCGACGGACGTTTTCCCGTTCACGTCGATTCGCAGGACCGTGTCGTAGTCCTCCTGCGCGACGAGCGCGTTGCCGTCCTTGTCGGCGAGGATGCCGTCGGCGCTGTTGCCGGCCTGCTGCCAGATCTTCGTCCACTTCGCGTCGGCGGAGACGACGCCGGGAATGGCGACGATCGTGCTGGTGCGGGGCGCCGGCGGAGCCGCCGGCCCGCGACCGGCGCGTCCTGCGGCAGGAGCCGCCGGCTGTCCCGTGGGAATGCACGAGGACTGCTGCGCGTGCGCGGCCGTTGCCAGCGTACACATGAGAATCGCGGCGGGGATTGTTTTTGTGAATGACATGCGGCGCATTGTACAGTCGGCCGCATGGCGCTGTCCTTTCTCACGATGACGGACCGGCATCACGAGCTTCACGTGCTCGGCATGATGCGCGAGTTGTATGGGGACGAGGGGGCGGAGACAAACGCCAACCCCGACACGTTCCCGGCGACGATCGATCGACTGCTGGCCGAGCCGTCGCGCGGCCGCATCGTGCTGTTCATGCGTGACGACGCGGTCTGCGGGTATGGCCTGCTCATCCCATACTGGAGCAACGAGTTCGGGGGCACGATTCTCTTCGTCGACGAACTGGTGGTGGAGAAGGAGTGTCGCCGGCAGGGAATCGCGAGGGCGTTCTTTGCGTTTCTCGAACGCGAACGCCCGTTCGAGTCAATCGTGCTGGCGCTCGAGGTGGTGCCGGAGAACACGCGAGCGCGCGCACTGTACGAATCGATGGGGTTCGCCGAGCGCCACCCGCGAATGATGACGCGTCGGCTGAACCGCTAGAAGAGCGCGCCGGCGCTACCTGGTATCGCCGCGGCCGCCGCGCCACTTCCATCCGTCCGACGTCCGCTCGATCCGCTTCAGGCGGACGCGATTGTCGGAAGGATTCTTGTTCGGCGACGCCCACACGCGCACCGGATCGCCGATCTTGAAGAACTTCTTGTCGATCTCCATGCGATCGAGCTGCGAGACGCTGACCCATTCGGCCGCGAAGATCTTCGTCCCGCCGATGCCGCCCTTCTCCGTGCCCTGCACCATGATCCACGCGTGCGGGTTCTTGTACTGGAACTCGACGACTTCGCCCTCGATCTCGATCGTGTCCTGCTCGAGATAGACGATGGCGAACGAGTGGTGCGCGAGCGCGGGCGTGCCGCGCATGACGAGCAGGGCGCCGGTGACGACAGCCACCCCGACGGCGAACCTTTTCATTGAGCGATCCTCTTGGCCAGTTCGAACAGATCCTGTTTCGTGAGGACACGGTCGGGATTCGGCGCGTGCACGGTGACGTGCCGCTCGAAATCGATCGCGTATTGATCGAGGTTGGCCATCAGCGTCGCAATCGACGGGCTGACCGGCTGGCCGGGAGGCGGAGCGCCGAAATCCGCCGAGAACAGGATCTTCTCCTTCGGCAGATAGGCGATGAGCATCGAGTCGCTGTGCTCGAGTTTGTTGACGTGGTAGAGCATCAGCGAGTGCGCCCCGTCCTTGATCTCCATCATGTCGATGACGCTCTCGACCTTCGGCTTCTTCTTCGACTTCGCCATGACGTCGCCGACGAGCGTCCGCGGCGTGCCGAGCGACGCCTCGGTGAAGAACTTCGCGTTGTCGTCGACCAGCAGCGTCACGCCTTCGGCGACAAACGGCGGCAGGCCCATCATGTGATCGAAGTGCGGGTGCGTCATGACGACGTACTTGATCTTCTTCGCCGGAAACAGCTTCTTCGTCTCCGCGAGGATCGCGAGCCCGCGCGCCTCGCTCTGGCCCGCTTCGAGGACGACGACGAAGTCCCTGAATTCGACGGCCATCGACACGTAGCCGCCGGTGATGCGGTAGACGCCGTCCGCGAGTTTCTCCGACGCGGCCGGAGGGAGCGGTGGAGGCGGAGCGGGCGGCGGCGGCCCCGTCATCCGTCGCTCGAGATCCGCCGGGTTGGCGACCGCGCCGCCGATCTGCGCGACGAACGTCTGCATGCCCGTCTGCTTCTGTTCGATCCGCGCCGGCACCATCATGCCGCCGAGGCTCACGTAGTTCTTGTAGAAGAACTCGTGGTGGAGGTCGCCGAGAACCGGATGATCGGCCCACGTCTCGGTGTGTTCGACGAGGTTGTCCGCGTCGATGTAGCCGCTGACTTTGTAGGGCAGGCCCGACGGCGCTTTCTGCGGCGGGCTCCACGTCAGCACCCTGTACTGCACGCCGTTGATCTTCGTCGTCTTCAGCGTCGCGTTGTTGGCGGCGGCGCCTTTCAGAAACCCCCACGGCGTCACCCAGATTTCCATCTGCTGCGACCACGCCGGCGTGAGCGCGTTGACGACCTGGTTGTAGGTGCCCATCGGCGGAAGCGGACCGCCGCGCACGAGCGCCGGCGGCTGCGTCTCGCCGCTCGCCCGGAGCGCGGGTGTCGTGAAGTCGATCGTCCGGACGTAGTTCCGGATGACCGTCGATGCGAGGCCGAACGAGATCGTGCGGCTCTGTCCGAAGTTGCCGAGCGCCGCGGCGCCGGCATAGGTGATCGAGTTCAGGCCCGAGATGCCCATCGCCTTCACGGCATCGTCGATGACCTTCCTGGCGTTGTCGTCAGCCGCCGCCGGAGCGGCCGCTGTCAGTGCGGTTACGAGAGCCACGACGAGGAGGCGCGTCCTGCACATGCGGGGATTCTACGCGATGGTTTGCCTCGAGACGGACTCGACGTACATAAGAAAACCGGCGTGGCCTGTGGCGGGACCACGCCGGCTTGTATTGCCCGGAGAACCGTGACTACTGAATGACCGTGACGTTGCCCGCAACCGCCGGCGGATCCGGGACGGTGGCGCCAGTGCTGTCCTGGTAGATCGTGCCGGCTTCGTTCGTCGCGAACGCACGCGTGCCGGTCGACGTCGAGAGCGGCTGGGCGTGCGCGTAGTAGTTCGTCGTCGGCGTCGCGCAGGTCATCGGCTGGCCCATGACGTCCATGCCCGCCTTCGCCGCCGCCATCGTCACCGTGTAGCCGCTCTTGTTGATCGT
>DATNBT010000359.1:0-4167 GCA_035571855.1 Vicinamibacterales bacterium | reverse complement strand
TGGCTGAGCCGCGACGCGGGGTCGTCGGCGGGCAAGGGCGCAGGCGGGATCGGCGGCGTCAACGGCAGCTGGGCGGACGCGCCGAACGACACGTGGTCGTACAAGGTGACGGCCGGGTGGTTCGACTCCGCGGCTTTCCCGCGTCCGTCAGGACAGATTCCGCTGATCCCCGATCCGCGTATTTCCGGCGCGTCGATCGCGAACGGCCAGACGGTCGGCGGCGCGTTCTATCCGGCCGACGGCGCGGGTGCATTCGGGGCCGCGTTCAGCAACCGCGGCACGAATCAGCCGAAGTTCGACGCGCGCGTCGATCAGGAGCTCGGCAGAAACGGCCGGCTGACGTACGAAGGCGGCATCGCCGGCACGCAGGGCATCATCTATACCGGCATCGGCCCGTTCGACATCCAGTCGGGCTCGTATCTCGGTTTCGGCCGCGTCAACTACACGCGCGACGCCTTCCACGCCAGTTTCTTCGACAACGTCCTGCACGCCGACGCGCCGAACCTGATGTTCCCGGATCCGTCGACCGGCAAGGCGCTGCAGATGACGCTGACGACGAAGACGTACGACCTCGAAGTCGGCGACGCGTTTCCGATCGGCACGAAGCAGGTGATTTCCGCGGGCGGCAACTACCGCCGCAACGACTTCGAGATCACGCTGGCGCCGACGGCGCAGGACCGCAATGAGATGGGCGCGTACGTCCAGGACGAAGTGTTCCTGAAGTACGTGCGGCTCAACATCGGCGGCCGCGTCGACAAGTTCGGCAACCTCGACAGCGCGTTCTTCTCGCCGCGGCTGTCGGCGAACTTCAAGGTCACGCCGGATCAATCGATTCGCGTCTCGTACAACCGCGCGTTCAAGTCGCCGTCGGTCGTCAACAACTACCTCGCCGCGAACGTCGTCGCCCCGCAGGACCTCAGCAAGCTCGCGCCGCTGCTGCCGGCGCCGCTGCGTCCGCTCGTCGCCGCGCCGTTCCCGCTCGTCGTGCGCGCCGTCGGCAGCGAGCTCCCGATCGGCACCACGCCGCAGCCGAAGCTGACGGAAGAATCGCTGACGGCGTACGAGATCGCGTACACGGGCACGTTCCTCAAAAAGACGACGCTCGGCGCGTCGTTCTACGTCAACGATCTGAATCACAGCATCAACTTCGTGCAGCTGCCGACGAATCTCGATCCGTACACGGCGGCGAATCCGCCGCCCGGCTGGCAGCTGCCGCCGTCGATTCTCGCGGCCATGGCGCAGCTCGGGATCTTCCTGCCGCGGACGGCGTTCACGTATCAGAACCTCGGCCCGCTGCGCCAGAAGGGCCTCGAGCTCTCGCTGAATCACAGCATCATGGACAACCTGTCGGTCTTCGCGAACTACTCGTGGCAGGGGCAGCCGCAGATCCTGACGCAAACGAATCCGGCGGACCAGTATCCGACGTCCGAGCTCGCGTTCCCGCCGGCCAACCGTTTCAACGCCGGCTTCAGCACGGACGTCGATCGCGTCTTCGGCAACCTGTCGGTGAACTACTCGGACAAGGCGTTCTGGAGCGACGTGCTCACGGGGCCGTACGCCGGCTACACCGACGCGTACACGATGGTGAACGGCGCGCTCGGCGCGCGCTGGGCGAAAGGAAAGCTGACGACGAGCGTGAAGGTGACGAACCTGTTCAACCAGGACGTCCAGCAGCACGTCTTCGGCGACATCCTGAAGCGGATGGTCGTGTTCGAGGTGAAGATCAAAAGTTAGAAGTTAGAAGTTAGAACTGAGAAGTTAGAACGCTGAACCCTGAACGCTGAACTACTGAACGACGTTGAATACGTAAAGGCCGGGTGTCACGAGCATCCGGCCTTTGTCGTCGAACGACATGTGGTTCGGCGACACGGGTCCCGCCGCGCGGAACTGCACGGCGCGGATCTTGTCGCCGTCGCCGTCGAACTCATACGTCACCGGCTCGGTGAAGCTCACCCACAGATGTCCTGACGCGTCGACCGCGGCGGCGCGGATCGTCGGCGTGATGAACGGCAGCTCGGTGCTCGTGCTCGCGCGCGTCGGCCACAGCGACGGCAGCCGGCTGACGAACTGGTCGAGCTCGCGTCCCTGAATCCGCCGTTCGAACATCAACCGGCCGCTCGCGTCGTACTTCCTGAACACCGGCTCGCCGGTCTGAAACACGAAGAAGAACCCGCCCAGAGGATCGACGAGCGGCACGCCGGCGTTCAGCATGACGTGCACCGCCGGATCCTCCTCGTGTCCGGTTCTCCGCAGCTCGCCGAAGCCGCGAATCGGCGCGCCGGCGAGCGAGTACTCGCTGACGAGGGATCCGTTCTCGGGCTGCGACAGGAAGATCGACGTGCCGGTGTACTGCAGCGAGCCGATCCCGTTGAGCACGACGCCGTCCAGCGTGATGCGCGCGCGCGGCTTGCCCGGCAGCGTGAACCCGCCGATCCGGAATCCCGCCGGCGTGAACACCTGGATCCGCTCCTGGTTGTCCGGCGCGTCGCCGACGGCGAACGTCCCGTCCGGCGCCACGGCAAACGCAAACGGGTTGATGATCCTGCCGGGCTCGAAGCCGATGTGGACGATCTCCCACGCGGCCTCTCCGCGCGCGTCCACGCCCCAGACGATCTGGCTGCGGCGGTCGAACACGAAGTACTGGCCCGAGGCGGACCGCTCGAACCCGGACGGATCGCGGAATCGTCCCGCGACGCTCGCGGGAATCGCGTCGACCGAACGCAGGACGTCGGGCCCGAGCGCCAGGACGATCAGCGCCGCGGCAATCGAGGCTTTCACGGGAATCAGTACCGGACGGTGTCTTTGATCGCCTTCAGGATGTCGTGCGACTGCGGAAGGATGGCTTCCTCGAGCTCCGGCGAGTAGGCGACGGGGGCATCGAGCGCGCCGACACGGCGGATCGGCGCGTCAAGATACTGGAACAGCTCGCCGGCGATTCGCGCGGCGATCTCGGCGCCGAATCCGCACGTCAGCTGATCTTCGTGCGCGACGACGACGCGGTTGATCTTCTTGACCAGCGCGGCGATGGACTCCCAGTCGTACGGCGCGATCGTGCGCAGGTCGAGCACCGCGGTCGTGATGCCTTCCTTCTCGGCCTGGTGCGCGGCGACGAGCGTGCGCTGCACGAGCGCGCCCCACGTGATCACGAGCACGTCGGATCCGTCCTGGCGCAGGTTGGCTTTGCCGAACGGCAGCATGAACTCGCTGCCCGGATACGGATCCTTCGTGTACGTCTGCCGGTACAGATGCTTGTGCTCGAGGAAGAGCACCGGGTCGTCGCAGCGGATCGCGGTCCGCAGAAGACCGGCCGCGTCGGCGGCCGTCGACGGAAACGCAATCCGCAGCCCGGGGCAGTGCGCGAAGATGCTCTCGCCCGACTGGCTGTGGTACGGGCCGCCGCCCTTCAGGTATCCGCCGATCGGCACGCGGACGACCATGGGGCACGAGTAGTGATTGCCCGAGCGATACCGCATCATCGACAGCTCGTCGCGAATCTGCATCATCGCCGGCCAGATGTAGTCGAAGAACTGAATCTCGACGACGGGCTTGAGCCCGCGGACGGCCATGCCGATCGCGCGCCCGATGATGGCCGCCTCGGCGATCGGCGCGTTGAAGACGCGATCGTCGCCGAAGGCCTTCTGCAACCCGTGCGTCAGCTTGAACACGCCGCCTTTGCCCGGGACGGCGTTCAACGCGTCGTGCCGGCTGACGTCGGCGACGTCTTCTCCGAAGACGACGATGCGGGGGTTGCGCGCCATCTCGTCGTGGAGCGTGCGGTTGAGGGCCGAGACCATCGTTTCGGGCTTGCCCTCGGGACGAGCGGGCGTGTCGAAGTCGGCGGATGTCGGATCGACGTCGGGCGAGTAGACCCACTGCGTCGCGGTGCTCCTGGCCGGCTTCGGCGCATGCAGCGCCTGGTTGGCGGCGTCGTTCAGCTCGGCGTCGATCCCGGCGTGCAACGCGGCGAGATCGTGCTCGGTCGCCACGCCGTTGGCGGCGAGGTACTCCGCCATCTTCCTGATCGGATCGCGTGCGGCTTCCGACTCGCGCTCAGCCTTCGTCTTGTAGAGGGTCTCGTCGTCTGAATACGAGTGCGAGTACGGACGCGTGACGTGCGCGTGCACGGCCGCGGGGCCCTTGCGCGCGCGGACGTACGAGACCGCGTCG